>CAMNDN010000087.1:0-7077 GCA_946535445.1 uncultured Lachnospiraceae bacterium | reverse complement strand
CCTCAATTGTCTGATCGTTCCACGCTCTATGTTATCAGTACGCACGATATTCCCCTGTCTGAACAGCTACCGGCCTGAGCAGATACCTCTTAAAGAAAAACGGAAGCAATGCAAATGCCGTTACGTAAAAGTTCCCGCTGAAATTTCCTCTTGCGATCCACTGGAAAAGCAGCGGATACATAATCGAATAAATGATCAGGCGGTCGTCACTGCTGCCCTGATAAAAAGTCTTCAGCCGGGCCAGAATTCGCCCGATCAGGAACATGATCAACGCGCAGCCGGCTATGCCGAAATTGGCATAAATCTCTCCGATATTGGAAACGGCCGTTCCGGAGATCCTGGCCTGCCCGTTCAGGGAATGCTCAATGATCGTCCGCACCGGATTGTCCGGTTTCCCTTTCCAGAGGAACCGCGGAATGAACAGCACGAACACATAAAAGTAGCTGAATCCCATGAGATACGGATATTTATCCGGAAATCTGGTGACCATGGCGAAAAACGCCCGGTATGTATTCAAGTCGCTCTCGAACGGAGCCAACAGCTTCTCAAGTGTAAAGCCACCGGTTCCCCATCCCTGAACGGCACCTCCCGAAGCAAGGACTCCCCGGTTGGCCTGCATCCAGGCAAATATCACAAGTCCCAGCAATCCGATCAACACCAGATAAATCCCTCTCGGCCGTCTGCGCCGGCTTACGTAATAGTAAGTGACCGGTGCCACTATGAACACCAGGATCAGCCAGCGGGAATTCCGCATGATCATGTAAACTACCTGAAGCAAGGTTATGATCACTTTTCCGACCAGGCTATCCGTCCGGAAAAGAATCAGCATCCATGCGGAAATCATCGTCACGACAAAATTCGAAAGGAACAGAAGGGCCGTATTACCTTCCGATACGGTCACCTCCCCGATCTTGCCGAAAGAAAAAATATAGCGGATACTGAGACCCTGTGAGAACATGCACACAAGGCATAAAACAAAGCTGATCCCCCATACCAGATACAGCGAAAAGGGCTCATACTCCGATCTGTCGGAAACCTCCGGCAGATTCTCGAGAGAGCAGCGCCCGGAAACGTCATAAAACAGATAGTAACCGATATACAGGCAGGTGTAACTGAGTACCAGGATAGCAGTTGCCTTCACGCCGCCTCCCGACACATCCACGCCGTGCTCAATGATATGGCCGGCCCGCAGATCGATCAGCGGTTTTACGATGAATACAGCTATATAGATAGCAGAGACGAACGAAAGCGGTTCGAATATATAAAGGTCATAGCACTTTCTGGCATATAAGAGCAGAAGACCGACCCATACATACGCTGTCATCAGAACGACGTACAGCCGCAGATGTTCCGCTGAGAACGAAAAACTGAATCGGGAGGCAAGGACCACCAGGGCTGCAAGGAACACCGCCGTAAATCCTGCCATTGTCGTATTTCCGTCTCTGTCTCTCAATCCTTCTTATCCCCCGCGCTTTCGTCTCTTCTGTCTGCACGCTTGTGTTTTCTTTGGTTCAGACTCTGATGCTTCTCAGGATCCAGGCTCTTATGCTTCTCAGGATCCAGGCCCTTACGATTCTCAGGATCCAGGCCTTTACGATTCTCCAGGTTTCCGGCTCTTACGATTCTCAGGATCCAGGCCTTTACGATTCTCCAGGTTTCCGACTCTTATGTTCTCCAGGTTCCAGACTCTTACGATTCTCCAGGTTTTCGGCTCTTACGCTTCTCCTGCTCCCTCCGGATTTCCTTCTCGTAGATTTTCGCATCCACAATAAATCGATACATGTAAGCCTGCAGCATTGCATAAACCTTTCCCGGACGACCGTCCAGAAAACCCATGCAGAAATAATATCTGTAGATATAATACAGTCGTGCCCGCATGAACATGGGCAGCCGGTAATAGAGTCGGTCGCGAAGCCCTCTCGTCTTCCGTGCTCCTACATAAAGACCGGTGTCTTCCCTCAGGTCTTTTCCCCTCAGAAATTCGGCCACCTCTCTGGTCGCATAAGAGTTATGCTTGTCAATGAATTGCGTCAGATCCTTGAAATCGTGATGCAGGCAGTCATTCCGCAAAGTGATATATGTACCCTGCGAGAGGACGACATGCTCTCCCATCGCTCTGTCATCGAATCGGCCGAAAGCCGGCTTGAAAACAGTCATTTTGATGAACGGATAGGCACCGCCGTGCTTCAGATAGCGGCCGAGAAAATAGAGCTTGTGCTTCATCAGAAATCCGTTTACCGAATCATCGACATGTTTTGCGCACTCCGTACGGATCTCTTCACTCAACTTCGGAGGAACGATCTCGTCCGCATCGATCCGGTAGACCCACGGCGTCCGAATATCCGTGTTATCCAGCGCCCAATTGAACTGAGCTGCATAATGGACAAAGTCATGCACATAAATCTCTGCCCCCATCCTTTCGGCGATTTCCACCGTCCGATCCGTACTGCCGCTATCCACGACCACGATCCGGTCAGCCAGGTCCCGTACAGAGCCTATGCAGTTACGGATATTTTTCTCCTCATTCTTAGTCAGAATGATTGCTGTGATTCCACTCTTTTCCATATATTCCGCTCCCTGCATCCTGCACAGCCCCTGTTCAGAAGCCGATACACTTCCGCTCTTTCCGACTTTCTCAGAGTCCGATACTTTTCAGCTCTTTCCGATCTTCTAAGAAGCCGATACTCTTCAGCTCTTTTCGATCTTTCTCAGAAGTTGAACTTTTCTTCTCTTTCCCTTCACTTAGAATTCAGTACGCTCTCTACGACCTCTTTATACTTGTCCATAGCCAGACCATACCTGTACTTCCGGCGATACAATTCTCCTGCCCGCTCTCCCATCTTCCGAGTTTCCTCCGGATGGTTCTGAATAAAGCGGACAGCCTCCTCAAAACCTGCGGCATCGCCATTTTCCACTGCAAATCCTATTTTCTCCTTCACGACCTCCCTGCTGATGCAGGAATTCTTTTCCATGACAGAGATGACCGGCTTTCCTTCATATAGATATGTGTAGTACTTACTGGGAGCACACATTCCCTGAAGCCCCTCCGTAAGCGATACAATGCAGCAGCTGCTGGAAAACAATTTCCGACGCAGCCTGTCTCCGGTCATATAATCGAATATTTTCGTCTGTACAAGATGATGGTCTGCTATATACCTGCGGATGTCCTCTTTCTTCTTTCCTGTTCCGATCAGCTCAAAACGAATCTTTCCGTCTTTCTCTGTCCGTTCGGCTGCAGAGAGGATCGTATCCATATCCTGACAGATTCCCATATTTCCGAAATAGGAAATTTTTATATGCTTCAAAGAGTCCTTCGCTTCCTTTTCACATGCTCTCTGTGAAAAGTCCCGGAACGACTCTGTATCTTCATTCTCTTCATGTGCCCAATTGCAGATCACAGCTACCCGGTCACCCTCAATTTCCGGGCGATGTTTCAGGATATAGTCCCTCATTTCTTCGGTAAGGGCGATCACCCGGTCTGCGCGCTCATAAACGTAGTGATTGACCCGGCGCATGAACCGATCCGTAAAGCTCCCCTTTAGAATATTGTTCGACCCATAAGCGATCTCCGGGTACACATCATAGGATACGAAAATGATTTTCGCCCCATGCCGCCCGGCCGCATGTACCGCTGCCGCAGGCAGGATCGGCGGATTCGAATAACAGATCACGCAGCGATAATCCTTCAAAATACCGAAATGAAAACAGGCACCGATCGTGAAGGAAAAGTAATTGATCAATCTGCCGATCTTCCCTGTTCTCCTGCTCTGTATGTAAGGAATCCGACGAATATGAATTCCGTTTACGACCTCCTCATAAGGAACTTTATCGCCATTAAAGTATTCCTTCGGGTATCCGCACAGGACGCCTACTGTATACCCCTGTTCCGCCAGAAATCTTGCCGTGTCATAGGGCAGAGTCGCCGACGAATTTTCCTCCGGATAAAAATATTGACACGTAATAAGAACGTCTTTATTTTTTCCCCGCTTTCTTTTTCTGACCATTCCGTATCTGCCTTTCAAAAGCGTGAGGGAATCCCTTCATAAATACACCCCATTCTGAACATAAAAGAGCCCACGGATCGAAAACCCACGCATTTACTTTCCCCCTCACCGGTAAACACGCTTCTCACAACACACTAAAGGCTCAACCAATTACCTGTAAGATCAATGCTTTTATTAAGCATCGTCAACAATCATTGCACCTTGCGCCATACCATTTTATCTACAATGCCTGTGTAAGACTGAATGATCTTCACGACCTTATCCGATACGTTGATATCGGTGTAATCCGGCACAGGATTGGCGCCGCCGTTCTTTTCATCCGCAATCATACTGACCGCAAGGTCTACAGCCTGCAGAAGCCCTGCCGTATTGATCCCCGACAAAATAAAGCATCCCTGCTCCATAGCCTCCGGACGTTCCGTTGACGTGCGAATGCATACTGCCGGAATCGGATGACCGACGGATGTATAAAAACTGCTCTCCTCCGGCAGCGTTCCGGAATCACTCACCACGCAAAAAGCATTCATCTGCAGGCAATTGTAATCGTGGAACCCCAGAGGCTCATGGCGTATGACACGATGATCCAGTTCAAATCCACTCGTATCGAGACGCTTTCCGCTCCTCGGATGGCAGGAATACAGAATCGGCATATCATATTTTCGGGCCATCTCATTGACTGCTGTAAAAAGGCTCCGAAAATTCTCTTCCGTATCAATATTTTCTTCCCGGTGGGCTGAAAGAAGAATATAATGTCCCTTCTTCAGCCCCAGCCTCCCGTGAATATCAGAAGACCTGATCTTTTCCAGATTATCTGTAAGTACTTCCGCCATGGGAGAACCCGTAACATAAATACGTTCTTTCGGGAATCCCATCTCGATCAGCCAGCGGCGGGCCGCCTCACTGTAAGGCAGATTCACATCTGCGGTGATGTCGACGATCTGACGATTGGTCTCCTCCGGAAGACAGGGATCCTTGCACCGGTTTCCGGCCTCCATATGGAAAATCGGGATATGCAGACGTTTGGCGCCTATTACGGACAGACAGGAATTGGTATCTCCCAGCACCAGAACGGCATCCGGCTTCATATCCGCAAAGAATTCATACGATCTGGCGATAATATTCCCCATGGTCTGTCCGAGATTTTCTCCCACCGCATGGAGATAGACATCGGGATAGGATATTCCCAGATCCTCGAAAAAGACGTCAAAGAGCTGCCGGTCATAATTCTGATTCGTGGTGACTACCAGACAGTCAAAATATTTTCGGCACTTACGGATCACCGCGGAAAGCCGGATCCATTCAGGTCTTGTCCCGGCCACAATAGCCAGCTTGATCTTCCCGCTATTTTGCCAGGCGGCTGATTTCCCCTCTCCGTTCTTCCATTGCATATCCGTAAGTCTCCCTGATGAAGATTCTTTTTCCTATATAAAGTTCCGCATCCCTGCGTGCCTGAGCATGCGTAACAATGCTCCGACGGAGGTCACATCCTATTGTGACATGCTATCGATGTTCTTCAGGCAGAGTAAGTTTCTTACTGCCCTCCCACAACTTTCTCACTATACGTATCCGGATGAGACGGGTCAAATACCTCCGAAGCGATCATGACCGTGACCAGTTCTTCGGTATCGGACAGATTAATGATGTTGTGCGTATAACCCGGAAGCATAAAAACGGACTGAATTTTATCCCCGCTCACCTCATACTCCCGGATTTCATCCGATCCGATCTGCCTCATTTGAATCAGACCATGGCCTTTCACGACAATGAACTGTTCATTCTTGCTCAGATGCCAATGTTCGCCTTTCGTAATTCCCGGGCCGGAAATGTTGACGGAGACCTGACCTGCATTTGCCGTATGCATCAGCTCCGTAAAGGATCCCCGGGCATCACGGTTCATTTTCAGATCATATACCGCCTTCTCTTTCGGGAGATAGGACAGGTACATGGCATAAAGCTTTTTCTCAAAACTTCCAGGCGTCAGGTCCGGCATCATAATCGTGCGCGGCTGCTCACGGAAGCTTTCAAGCAGCTCCACGATCCTGCCGAGTGTGGCCTTATGTGTGACCGGACATCCACAGTAACGTCCCTGCCGCGACCATCGCGGCGTCACACCATCATATTTCACACCTTCAAGGACTTCCCCCGTCTTCGGGAATTCACAGCGATGCGGATGCCCCTCCATACAGTCATAAAGCTCCTCGCAGAGGTCATCGAAAAATACCATCTCCAGTTCAGTGGTCGAGTCATGAACTGTGATCGGCTCATCTCTCGCAATGCAGTGACAGAAAGTCGCCACGGCGGAATTGTACCGGGGACGGATCCATTTGCCGACCATATTGTGGAAGCGGTATACATAGACAGGCGCCCCGGTCTCCTCACCGTAGCGAAACATGAGCTCCTCACCGGCCAGCTTGCTGCGTCCGTACTCACTATCACCGAATCGCCCCGCGAGCGTTGCCTGAACCGAGCTCGTTATCACGATCGGCGATCTGTTCCCGAGCCGCTTCAGCGTCTCCAGAAGTGTGGACGTAAAACCGAAATTTCCTTCCATGAACTCGGTCGGATCCTTCGGCCGATTGATACCGGCGGCATGTACAATAAAGTTGCAATCGGAACAGAAGCGCTCCAGTTCCTCCGGTGAATTATCCCGGTCATACTCATAGATTTCACCAATAACAAGTTTTGGCCGGGTCCGGTTTTTACCATCTCTTATGCACTTTAAATTCTCTATCAGATTTCGGCCCAGAGCACCTGCTGCGCCTGTGACCAGAATATTCAGTCTGTCCATATCGGCATAGTCTCCGCTCTTTTCCGCATCGTTACCTCAGCCTGCATGCGTCAAAGAGTACCATTCATACAATCCGCCTATTTAATTATCGCTCAACCGGGTATTGCGCTTTTCACATTTCCCCTCAATGAAAAGCATTTTTCAGAATGGAATAAATAAATCTTTTACAAATACTTCACATCAGTATACTACAGATGGTAAGAAAAGTCCATTTTGTCGGATAGAATATTGGCAAAAGACTTTTGTCGTAAAATCCGAACGAGACGACGGAATAAGGCTTCTTTC
>CAMNDN010000086.1:0-7163 GCA_946535445.1 uncultured Lachnospiraceae bacterium | reverse complement strand
GTCTTTCAAGTCCTGTCAAGAACTTTTTTAACTTTTTTTATCTGTGAAAGTTTTCCGCTGCGCCCTCTCAGGCGCGAAATGTATAATACCACTCCGGGTACTTCTTTTGCAAGTGTTATTTTCGAATTTTTAAAATTTGTCACCGCTTTAATTCGAAAAAGTATTCTTGGTATCTTATTCCGCAGATCATTTCTTTGCCAGTTCCGCATTCCTGTATTCAGACCGGCCTGTAAGTTCCTCGATGACCTCAAGAAAATCAGGGAACAGGATCTGACCTCTTCTTGAATTGACCTCCACTTCAACAATAGCCTGATGTTTCCATAATGAATAAAGATCCAGCTCAAAATACTGATCCTGATATGTAAAGCAGTATCTCATCTTTTTGATCTGGCGCATTCCCGGATCTGCCTGTCTCAGGAGCACCTCGTACTCTCCGGCCGTCAGCTGCCTCTCTGTCTCTACATATTCATCATTTACAGCGAGAGATTTTGTATGAAGAGAATATGTGTAATAATTCTCAATTCCCCTCTTTCGTACGCGGATCTCCTCGCCCTTCTCCGACTTCAGATATGTTCGCACGACCTCAACTTTGTGACAGTTTTCGATATTCTCCAAAATATTCAGGTCCGGGTACCTGATCAGGAACTTGCGTTTCAGCGCACTCGGCTCCCTTTCGCCGAGGAAATCGGAGATTTCTGTAATAAGCGTCCTCATTTTCTCCTCGAACCCCATTGTGTTCCCTATTACAGAAAAACGAGGATGTCCGGACCAACAGCGTATAAGTGCCTCGTCGAGAGCTCTGGCCTGCTCCACGGTCTCATATCTGGCAGCGTTATTGGCCAGTGTATAAAACTCTTCCGCCCCGTTCGCCGCTGTTACCAGATGAAATACAGCATCGTACTCAGCATACATCTGCTCTTCGGTAAAACCCATTTTGTCAAGTATCCTGACATATTCTTCATCTGTCATATAAGCTTTATTGTCAAATTCCGCGCGATCACAGACGATCAATATCTTCTCCTGAGGCATCGTTCTTGCCGCTTTGCGGAAAGTTTCCTCCTTGAAGCGCTGAAGATTCATCTGACAGATCTGATATTCATAATTCGTTCCGCAGGTCCAGGGCGCAACGCCGCCGCTGATCAGTTCTGTCGCTGTTTCAGGAATAAAAAGTACTGTATATCCTTTTCTTGTAAAAGAATTCTGTATCCAGTTCATAGCGGTCGTCTTTCCGGCGCACGGCCCGCCTGTGATGACAATCTTCGTAATCTCCTGCATCGCTTATCCTCCGGTTTTTACTCTCACTCTTCACAATAGTCCCAGTATTCCTCTTCCGAGGCGAAAAGCATATATTTTCCGTCTACAAGCCCCATGTATCCACCTGCTGTAAAATATCCCTTCATTGCGCACCTCCTGAAAAATATGTACCAAATCATAAATAACTTCTGATGGTACCTATTCTGCCTTATCAGGAGTCCCTCTGCGCTCCCTCCGGGATATTTTTCAAATTATGTCCAGACCGTTCATGAACAACAGGCGGAGAATTTTTGTCAGGAATCATTTTTTTGATACATCGACCCACTCAACAAAATTCGAAGCGTATTTCTCTAATTCTTCGCAGGTCATTTCAATTGCGCTGCTCTCCCCTCCTGCTGCAGGAAAAACCGTCTGATGTTTTTGCAACGACTGATCCAGATAAACCGCCACGCCTTCATTCACAGCGAACGGGCACACGCCTCCCGGCGGATGACCCGTAAGGCGTTCCACATCCCCCCACGGAATCATTTTTGCCTTCTTCCTGAACCGATCTTTGAATTTACGATTATCCACTTTGGACTCCCCTGACACGACGATCAGGATCGGTCCGTCATCGACCATAAAAGACAGTGTCTTCGCGATCCGGTCGGGTTCTGTTCCGAGTGCCTGTGCCGCCAGTTCCACCGTAGCACTTGACCGGTCGGGAATAATGACCTGTCCCTCTTTTTCAGTGCCTTTAAAATACTCCTGAACTTTTATGACTGACATTTATATGTCTCCCTTCATTCATGATCTGACCACCGCAGGAAGATACTTTCTGTTCTCCTCCTCGATATACTGCCGGATCCACTCACGGTCGAAGAGTCCCTCCGTCGCGTCCGCCATCGCGGACTCATCCGCATAGAGGTCGAACTCTTTCTGTTTTTCCTCCAGCAGTCTCATCACGGCCTCATCTACCGTGTTTTCACATAAAAGATGATAGACAAGTACATTTCTCACCTGCCCCATCCGGTACACGCGGGAAATTGCCTGAGTAGTCAGTGACGGTTTGATCTGAGGTTCACAGAAAATAACGATACTCGCTGCCTGTATATTGAGACCTGTTCCTCCGGCCTGTATCTGGCAAATGAGCACATTCCTCCCATCTGTCCCACCGGTCTTTTCATAGCGGGCTGCTTCCGCAGGCACCGCATCGGCTTTCGATTCCTGCATGCTGAAACGGTCGATGATTTTCTGCCTGTCCATCGTACCGGTGCTCCCGGTAATCACCCCTGCACACTCTTCTTTCAGAAGATCAGCGACTTTACTGATCGTCTCACGGAAAAAAGAGAAAACAATGACTTTTCTGCCTTCCCCCTTCGCCTCCTCACATAACTCGGCCAGTCTCTCTCCCTTACAGGAGAATGACACGTCCTCCAGGTGGAATCCCACGCGCCGCATAGCCGTAAAATTCTTTTCGGCGACACAGGCAGCATACGCCGCTAAGTCTGCCGGATTCAGGCTGCACCACTCCTGTATCTCCTCAATCGGAGGCAGTTCATTCAGGACCATATCCCTCTGACGCCGCAGATAAACGGGTGCCAGCATCTCTCTGAATTCCCGGGCCGCGGACATGTATGCTTTTTTCCTGACTTCATCCGCCATATCCGGTCTGATGAAATCGATCAGGGAGCACATCTCATTGACCCGGTTCTCGACAGGTGTTCCGGTCATGAGCAGGATCCGTGTACTCTCATTTTCGAGTCTTCGGATATACTCCGTTCTTCTGGCTTCCGGATTCTTAATATAATGTGCCTCATCTACGATCAGCATATCAAGATGCATGCGTTCATCGATCCGGTCGATAATCTTGCCCATCGACTCATAATTGGTGACAGCGACACCTGACCGCTGCCGCCAGTTCTCAAATGAATCCTCAAGAAACGGTCCGTGAAGCAGATGTATCGGAAGAACGCTGAACTTTTTTATTTCCCTGCACCAGTTCACCAGGACACCTGCAGGGCATACGACAAGAAATCTTCCATCGGGAGAACCGGCGGATATATGGACCATAGCCGCAATCGCCTGAATCGTCTTTCCAAGTCCCATCTCGTCACCGAGAAGAACACGCCCCTGATGCAGAATATACTTTGTTCCGAACTCCTGATAGGCACGAAGATTTCCCCGAAAGGATCCTAGTTCCAGTTTCACATCATCGATTTCCGCCGCCAGCTGCTCCGGAATACTGCTGTACAGCAGTGATTTTGAAATCTTTCTACCGTTCAGTTTCTCGAGAACGGCATAAAACTCTGCAGCATTGTGAGAAAAATCCACCCTGGCATCGATGCTTCCGATTTCAGAAGCCTGCTGATACATCTTTGTAAGCTTTTTAATCTCCGCATATCGTTCGGAGATCAGAAAGCTCTTCATTTCCTCATAAGCCCATACGGTGCTCTCCCTGGCTTTTTTACCGGAGAAAAGCCAGCGAAAGCCGCTCCTGATAACGAGCGCGGTCTCGATATTTGTTACAAATGCATGCAGATCCTGCGCAAGAGGGCCTGCCGATTCCCGTATTTTCTGTCCCATTCTGTATCTCGAAACAGCACATATAAGGTCAGTATTCTCCCCGGAATCGTCATCCGGGTCGATCCTCACGGTAGTATATTCCAGGATATTATTCATGAACTCGGCAATAATATTCCGAATGGACGATACCTGTTTTTCACCGACGCCCTCAGCGATGCAGATCTGTGCGTCAGAGGCATTTGCCAGATCAGAAAGGGTCTCGAATCCGGCATCTTTGAGCGCCGCCGTGCGAATACCGGCCTTCGATTTTTTCAGCTCATCGACAGGTATCTGCGCGAGTGAGCGGCCGGCATTGGCCTTTAATGACATTTCAAATGCAGTCCGCACCTCCTGCTCCTGCCGCCCCTCATCTGTAAGTACGGCTGAAAATACCCGATCAAGTTCCAGGAGCAGTTCCTGAAGTCTTTTCAATTCTTTCCAATTTGGTTTTTCCATAACTCTACCCGGAATTCTGCGTCGAAAATTGAAACTATGAATAATTGTACCACAAGCCTGAAAGAATATAAATTGCGAAAGAGACCCTGAATAAAAGGTGACAGTCTCTTCACGCCATAAAAAGTGTTATACTATTCTAAACAACGAAACACTGGCACTCTGTAAACATTCTGCTCTGACGGACATTTAACGCTGTCCTTGAGGTCACAATATGGGATTATTATCTAAAGAATACAAAGAATATGTGCTGGATGATCTGAAAAACTATACTGCTCTCACCCGGCCCCGAAAGGCATCCTTTGCGGAACGCATGCTCGTGACAAGCGTTCCGATCGAAAAACTTCATCCAAATCCGGAAGATGAGTTCACTGATCCCAACATCGGTCCGAATAACAATATCGTAGGGAATTATGAAAGTCGCCTGGCAAGAAACGATGGTTTTACAAAAGAGTCAAAAGTCGAGCCTCTCGTCGTAGAAAAACTCTCGACCGGAGGATATATGATCCTGAACGGGCATCATCGCTGGCTGGCAGCCAGGAAGGCAGGTATAAAGCGCGTTCCGGTCCAGATCGTAAATGCCACTCATGAGGAGGATATCCTGTCAAGGCTCCAGAAACTGAATAACTCCATGTTCGTTTCCTTTGATCTGGATGAGGTCCTGATCTGCGACAGCGATAAATATCCCACAGAAACACTGCCGGTCCCCCTGAGACAGATATTTCCCTGGCCGATCAGAAAAGATGCCGGTCTTCTCATTCGGACATTGCACGAACTTGGCTTCGATGTGTGGGTATATACCGGCAACTACTACACACCGCTGTATGTCAGAATGACATTCCTTATGCACAGAGCTACCCTCGATGGCGTCATCAGCGGAATGAACCTTCAGCATTCCTCTCCCGGAATAAAGAAGGCCTTTCGAAAAAAATATCACACGGTTGTTCATATTGATAACGAGCAGCTTCTCTGGGTGAACACGGAAACAAAGGAGTATGACAGTTTCGAGCTTCCTCCGGATCAGACCTGGGCAGGTCAGGCGGCAGCCGGAATCAAAAAGATCATGTCCTGAAGAGATTAATAAAAGGATTTAATCTGCTGGAGGTATTTTATGTCAAATAATAAGACACCGACTGAGTGGAAAATGAGAATATCCTTCGATTTGGATGAAGTACTTTTCGTATCTCCCAAAAATCATGAAACAGAAAGACCTCTGCGTTTTCCATTCAACATAATCTACAGGGAAAACCTGCGTTTCGGAACGCCCAGGCTCATTTCAGAACTGCAGAACGAAGGATATGAGGTGTGGGTCTACACTTCCTCCTTCCGCAGTCAGAACTATATCCGCCGTCTCTTTAAACACTACGGAGTCAGATTTGACGGAATCATAAATGCTCAGCGTCATCTGATGGAAGTGCAGGGAAATCGACGGGAGACCCTGCCGCAGAAAGTGCCTACTCACTACGGAATCTCTCTGCATGTCGATGATGAGTCTGTCGTAGCGACTTACGGCAAAGTATACGGTTTTGAAGTCTACCAGCTCGACGCACAGGATGATGACTGGGTGGAAAAAATCATTGAGCGGGCAGCCGCTATAAAAAAGAAAACCGAAGCACAAGAAAGGAAGTATACAAACTATGAAGAAGAAAGAAAGTAAACGAACAATGCATCGTTTTGTGACCGGCAAGCCGGTGCTGGCTTCTATATTACTGTCGCTGCTGGCAATATCTCTTATTCCGATAGTCCCTTATATATTAAAGACACCTTTTACACTTTCCGAGTCACTTGCAGCATACGGCTGGATTTTCAGCCTGATCGGGCTGTTCATCGCCACGGGCATAAGTATGCTGCTCTATAAAAAATGGTTCAGTCCGGAATTTTCAGGAATGCTGAACGGCAATCTTACCAAAGGATTTTTCCTGCTCCTTCCGTTCGTGGTTTACTGGATCATCTATTTAGGATACTATTTTATTTTCAGTAGAGACAGCCTGGCATTCCATGTGAACGGCAACATCATCGATACCTCTATTACTGCCGGGGTGCTGGAAGAATTCTGTTTCAGAGGGCTGCTGATCGCCACTTTGCTCAGGCAATGGCGAAAGAAAGATAAATTCCTGCAGGCAGCTATTGTATCCGGCATCGCATTCGGCCTGATCCATGCACTGAATGCAGCAAGCGGAGCCAATCTGCTCAGAACAGTTCTGCAGGTATTTAATGCAGGATTTTTAGGTGTTTTCCTGGCAGCGAACTTCATAAGGTGCGGGTCCGTAATACCGGTGATGGCTGCGCATTCCCTGCACGACATCATTGCGATCGGTATGTCTTCAGATGTAACCGAGAACGGAATCATTACCGGCGGCATCGGTTTTGACAGTATTTTGGATTTCATTCTGTCACTCGGACTGTGCCTGGCCGGAATTTACATGCTTCGCAGAAGCAAAACGAAAGAACTTCGACAGGTCTGGGATGAAAAATGGAAAGGACCTGATGTCGGGGCGCAGATTCAGAATAATCAGGAATAGTTTTATCCTTCCCTCTTATACTCCGGAATTTACTTCTGCACTTCATAAAAAAGGGGCGGCTGACAGACGTACTACTTGCTTCATAAAAGTCTGCGCCGGCGCCCCTGCTTCCGGACAAGTTCCCTCAGAGGATAAACGAGGGTTTCCATCACGCAGAGCACGATCTGCTCCCGGTGACGGAAACCCCGGTATTTCAGGCTTTTTCATCCCCCATTATGTATTTCTTGTCAGCAAACAAACGGTCTCGACATGGCTCGATACGTCGATTTTGATGTCAGCGACTCCGCTCGTTCACGGGAATAAATCCACATAGTTCCGTAAGAACAAATCTACCGGATTTCGCCGTTGCCTCGGACCCTGTTCGTTATCAGGTCAAGGATGACTCCTGCA
>CAMNDN010000085.1:0-7191 GCA_946535445.1 uncultured Lachnospiraceae bacterium | reverse complement strand
TGACCATGCCTTTTACCATATCCTGACTGACAGCACCACCGGTCATTTTTCCGATCGCCCGGAATGGCATATTGTAAATAAAGAGTACATTCAAATCCGGTTTGCCGGCAGCTTCCGCCTTCTTTTTCTTTCTCTCCAGCACACCGTATGCGGTGCGGCAGAGCAGGCTCTTTGAATACTTAAGCTGACAGATCGCATCATTTTCTGTCAGTTTCCGTGTCCATGAACCGTCGGGGATCTTCCTTCCAAGCAATGTCTCGAACTGACCGTCCGGAACTCTCGTGATATCTCCGCTGTAGTATGCCGGGATCTTTTTCGGATCATAAGGATTGCCCTCACCGGACGGAGCGACATCAAGATCAGCCGAAAGCCGGATGTCAGCAGAGCTTCCGCCTACCAGGATCTTGTATTTTCCGCCTTCAACTGCCCATGTATTGGAGGCAGTATTATAATAGCGGAAAGTCATATCGTTGAAAGGAATCCGGATCGTCTTCGTCTCTCCTGCCTTAAGAAATACTTTCGCGAACCCCTTGAGTTCTTTTGCGGGACGGAATACTTTTGCGCCCGGAAGAGACACATAGAGCTGAGCGACCTCCGCCCCGTCGACTTTACCGGTATTGGTGATATTGAATGACGCCCCATTCTCATCTGCTCTGAGATCCGAGTACTCAAAATTCGTATAGGACAGTCCGAATCCGAACGGGTACCTGACCGGAATATGAGCCGTATCAAAGTACCTGTATCCGATATAGATTCCCTCGCGGTATTCGGACGTCCTCTCCTTTGCCGGATAATAATTAAAGGCCGGCGTGTCCACATAGGCGATCGGATAAGTCTCTGCGAGCTTGCCGGAAGGATTGACCTTGCCGGTAACCAGATCATAAATGGCTCCGCCGCCGGCCTGACCGGTCAGATATCCGTGCAGTACGGCTCTGAGTTTCACATCCCACTCCATCTCGATGGACGAACCACCGGAGAGGATACCGACAATATTCGGATTAGCGGCAGCAATTGCTTCAAGAACTTCAATCTGAACTTTCGGGATTCTCATGTGCTGCCGGTCAAGTCCCTCGGACTCACTCATCTCATCAAGGCCAAGGAAATACAGAACGACATCCGCCTGTCCGGCTGCCTCGACCGCTTCATTCTTCAGCGCTTCATCCGGGTCACCGTTTCGCTGATACCCCCGCGAGGATGCAACAATTTCGAGATCAGATCCGGCCGCCGCTATCTCATTGAAAGATTCAAGTTTTGTCGTGTTGACCATGGAGGATCCTGCACCCTGATAGCGGGGAACAAATGCGAAATCTCCTATCACCGCGACTTTGGTCCCGGCAGCAAGCGGAAGGATTTTTCCTTCATTTTTCAGCAGAACCGCACACTGAGAAGCTGCCTGTCTTGCAAGAGCGTGATGTCCTTCCACGTCAAATTCCGTGCTGTGCCCTTCAGCAGCCTTCGTTGTCTCCAAAATGGCATCCAGAAGATCATCCACACAGATATCCAGTTCCTTTCTGGTGAGCGTGCCGCTTTCGATTGCCTGAAGGACCTGACGGGCAGAGTCAAGACCCGGATTGGGCATCTCGAGATTGCTGCGGCATTTGATTCCTTTTACGTGGTCATTGGATCCGCCCCAGTCCGTGACGACCATTCCGTCATATCCCCATTCCCCTCGGAGAATATCAATGAGCAGGTGACGGTTTTCATTTGCATACTCCCCGTTGACCTCATTGTAGCTGGTCATAAGGGCCTTCGCTCCGCCCTCTTTAACAGCGATTTCGAATGCAGTCAGGTAAATTTCCCGCAGCGTTCTCTCGTCTACGACCGCATCCATGGCCATACGTCGCTCTTCCTGACTGTTGACCGCAAAATGCTTGATGCAGGAGCGCACGCCCTTGCTCTGAATGCCGCGGACATAGGCAGAGGCCATCTTTCCGGCAAGATACGGATCTTCCGAAAAATATTCAAAATTCCGACCGCATAAGGGGCTTCTCTTCATATTTATGCCCGGACCGAGCAGAATATGGACATCCTCAGCCATTGCCTCCTCACCGAGCGCCTGACCGATTTTCTCGCCGAGCTCAACATCCCAGCTGTTCGCTACAGTAGCGGCAGTCGGGAAGCAGGTAGCCTTCAGCGACTCGTTCAGTCCCAGATGATCGCCTGCACCTGCCTGCTTACGAATTCCATGAGGTCCGTCGGAACAGTACATCGACGGAATATTAAGGCGTGGAATCGGCCACGTCTGCCACTCTCCCTGTCCTCCTACGATGGCTGCCTTCTCAATGAGAGTCATCGCACTCACTATATCTTTATGTTTCATTCGCTTCTCCTTCCCTGAAAAAAAAATGAAACGCACAATGCTCTGCATATATCATAACAGAATATTGTGCGTTTTTCCTTATCTGACATAAAATGATCGATTTTAGTCATAAAATGCGTACATCTCTCACACATTTTTCGGAATTGGGATCAATATTTTCATTTCCATCATCTGATTCGTCAGATTCCACGTCGCTAGGCCGTCATATTTTTCCGCCGTCTTCTTGATAGACTTCACTCCGAAGCCATGGTTCCTCACATCAGACTTGGTCGTGACCGGAAGTCCGTTGACAAATTCCGGCATTTCCTCACAGAAATTGGACATCATAATGTAGACAAATCCTTTCTGTTCGCTGACGGACAGATGAATGATCCTCTTCTCACGCTCATCGATCTGCACGACCTGCTCCAATGCATTATCCAGAGCGTTTCCGAAGATCGTGCATATATCCGCAACATGCATAAAATCCAGTTTTTTCCCGTCCACAACACACGTGAACTGGATATCCAGATTTCGTATGATAGGAGTTTTTCCCATGATGATCGTATCAAGAACGGCGTTTCCGGTCTCCTTCTCCGGACGGTAATCCGTGACTTCTCTCTCAAGGCGATCGATCCACTGCCCTCTTTTTACCGGATCCATCTCTGCCTTCATGCCCTGGATCTGATGCTTCAGGTCATGATACTTGATATTTACCATATCGATACTGTCCTGATAGGAGCGATATTGATCATACTGCGTCTTCAAAATCGATTCCATACGGATCAGTTCCGCCTCTGCTCTCAGATTGGTGATCTGCATCTCAACGGCGAAGACAATTGCGAGCCCGGCAAAATCGGCAATCGTCCGGATGACCATGATATCAGCCAGTAATTTTCCCGAGAATGGAGTATCGGGCAGCAGAAAACTCAAATTGCTGAAGATAAAGGTGAGAAGAACTACAAGAACGATACTGAGCATTTCCTGCCAGGTCGTCTCATATTCTATAAAACTGACCCTGTTATTCTTCTCTATCCTGGAAAAAGCGAAAAAGATCACTGAATAAATAAGAAGAGCTGAAAAGACAGGTCCAAATCGATACGGGTCATTTGCAAATATACCTGCTCCCCCGTCCTCTCTGATCATAAGATAACTTTCAATCTCCCAACAGAAGGAAGCGGCAAATTCCGCGACCAGAAAAGACAGTGCACATTGGTATACCGCTTTCCACAGGCTGAAATCACAAGTGACATAGATGAATGTATACATTGAGAGGACTGCTACCGCCATGCAAGGGACCCAGAAAATAACAGGAACATGACCCGTCAGAACAAGAAAGACGCACTGAAAGACAAGAAAGACAAAAGAGGCCAGGATCAAGTGCAGCCTGGTCTCACGCCTCGGAAAACAAAGACAGCATGTAAGGCATGCTCCCCACTCGGCAATTGCGGTATATAACCTGGGTATATCTTCATAATTCATTCTGAGTCTCCACGTCTTGACGGATCGTTTTTGCGGTCATACGGAACTGCCAATATACTCCGACATAGCCATCATGAATTCCGCTTTGCGGGCTCGACTTATGAGCAGCTTCTGTCCGCCGATCAGGCAGCATCCGTCCTGGACGCCCTCCACATGTTTCATATTTACAAGATACCCTTTATTACTCCGAAAAAAACCCAGCGGAGCCAGTTCTTCCTCCGCGGAAGACATCTTGGTCCGAATACGGTAATCCCCCTTTGTCGTATGATAGACCAGATTATGTCCCTCACTCTCTGCGTACAAAATATCGTCGACCCGGATCTTCCGTATCCCCTGAGAATAATTCAATGTAATCGTGCTATTCTTCTCTGTGGGAATACGGCCGATCGCCCGCTCCAGCTTTCTCTCAAAAGAGAAATAGCTGACGGGCTTGACAATATAATCGAGCGCATCGACCTCATATCCCCGAATCGCGTAATCCACCCTGTTGGTGATGAACATGATGATAACATCTCTGTCAACTTTGCGTATTTCTTCCGCCGCTGACATGCCATCCATAAATCTCATCTGGATATCCATCAGGATTATGTCAAAATCTCCGCTGTAGCCGTGTACGATCTCATCACCGTCATGGAATCTGACTGCTCTGATGATCGTATTTTTCTCCATGGCATACTGCTTTACGAACTCGGACAACTGTTCTGCATATATGTCTTCATCTTCAACAATTGCTATTCTGATCACTTTACACCTCCGGTGACTGGATCATTTTGATCAAGACAGTGCGTTCAATATGAAGCGGGATAGTATTTCTTATTCGTCCCAGCCGTCATAAAACCTGACATTCACACCGATATTCCTGGCTATTTCGCCTTCTTTCAGTTCAAGGTCTTCCAGATCGGATACCGGGGGAAAAACGGGTATATCTTCCTCAAGTTCAAGACGGATCCAATCCGCTTCCGCTTCGATCGCATTGCGGATGGCATCGTCCAGACTGTAACCGCTCACCTCACAGCAAGCCAGGTCGACAAATTTTCCGTCGTATCCTCCTTCCGAATTTTTCTTAAAAATAGCGGGATAAGTAAATTTCATAACATTCTCCTGTACGATAAAGCGGATGTTCAAGATCCGCTGTGTTCAATACTCTTTTTTTATGGTTTTATTTTATCATATAATTATTCCCGTTACTAATGAATCGACATAAAAAGAGACGGGATCCTGCTCCCGTCTCTGATCACATGGAAAACAGGTCGAGTACCATCTGGGCCGTCTCGACCATGGAAGTTCCGGTGTCCATCGCTGTTTTCTGCAGATATCGGTGTGCCTCCGGTTCTGTCATGTTATTACGGTTCATAAGAAGTTTTTTCGCGTTCTCTATATCCTGCCTGTCCTTCGCAGACCGCACCCCCGGCCGCTTGTTCTTTTTTCTGATCCGGACTTCAATGGTCCGCTGCATCATGGCGACCGTCTCGGTCAGATCTCTCACTTTCACAGGCAGCGGGAGACATACTATATCATTTTCTCTCAGATCGGGCAGAATAGATTCCCTCGCCATAAGAAGCATCTGGAAATCCGAAGGCATATTGTCCCGTATCTCCGTATACAACATATCCGCCATCTGATAGCCGCAGATCACGATCCCGCCCTTAAGGCTGTCAATAAGACCGATCGCCTGCAGGCCGGTACTGCACACAGCGGTCACCGTAAAACCATTCCGCACCAGAACATTGCGAATGTTCTTTGCGTCTTCTATTTTACGAAAAACCACAATTATGTTAACCACTTAAGCTCCTTTCGGAACAATCAGATTTTGTTCAGATATTGTTCCAGCTCCCACCCTGTGATCTGGGCAGAATACTGACTCCACTCCTTTTTCCTCGCCTCAACATACTTGCCGGAAATATGTTTTCCAAGAACGCTCTTTATAAATTCATCCTTCTCAAACTCAGAAAGGGCTTCGAACAAATTCCCGGGGAGCTGTTCAATATTCCTCTCTCTGCGCTCCGTATCCGTAAATTCTGCTACATTTCCCTTTATCGGAGCCGGCGGTTCGATCTTGTTCCGGATTCCCCACAGTCCGGCACTGAGGCACACGGCGAGCGCCAGGTAAGGATTGGCCGCCGGATCCGGACTTCTGAGTTCAATGCGCTTTCCTTCATCCGCATCCGCGTAAGGAATCCTGATGAGCGGAGATCTGTTCTGTGTCCCCCAGGAGATATAGACCGGTGCCTCATAACCGGGCGTCAGCCTCTTATAGGAGTTGACGATCGGATTCAATATGGCACTCATGCCTTTTATGTGCTGCATGATCCCGCCGATAAAATAGATCCCCTCTTCAGACAGAGCTGTCGGATCCTCCCTGTTGACAAATACATTTTTTCCGTCCTTATGGAGAGAGAAGTTCAGATGCATACCGGATCCGTCTACACCGACATTGGGTTTTGGCATGAAAGTGGCATGAAGACCATGCTGCCTTGCGATCGTACGGACCGCAAGCTTAAAAGTCATAATATTATCGGCTGTTTTCAATGCCTCATCGTAATGAAAATCGATCTCATGCTGACCCGGTGCACCCTCATGATGGCTCGTCTCAATTTCAAATCCCATATCCTCCAGCGTCAGTACAATATCACGGCGCGCATTCTCTCCGAAATCGATCGGTCCGAGATCGAAATAACCGGCCTGCTCACTGGTATCCGTCGTCGGATTGGCGGCGTCGTCCGTCTGAAAAAGAAAGAATTCGCATTCAGTACCGACATTGAAGGTGTAACCTTCCTTTCCGGCTTCCTCAACGACCTTCTTGAGAATATGGCGGGGATCACCTTCGAAAGGAGTCTTATCTGTCTTATATACATCACAGATCATACGCGCCACTTTCCCCTGCTGCGGTCTCCACGGAAATATAGTAAATGTATCCAGGTCCGGCACAAGAAACATATCGGACTCCTCAATGCGTACGAAACCTTCGATCGAAGATCCGTCGAACATGATCTTTCCGCTGAGTGCTTTAAGCAGCTGTGAGGGAGTGATCGCAATATTTTTCAGAGTTCCGAACAGATCAGTGAACTGAAGTCGGATGAATGCAACATCTTCATCTCTGACCATGTTTATAATGTCTTTAGGGGTATAGTGGCTCATAGTTTTTCCTCCTCGTGTGCTTAGTTTTAAGGCAAAGCACCTCTCCTTTTTCTGTTTTATTCTTCAAAAAAAGGCGCCCGGAACGACAGTCCCGAACGCCCTTGTTCGCGATTTATGATACGCTGAAGCGTCATATATGTCAAGTTCTCAGGCATCTGACACGCCATGAAAAGTCACTCGGTCTTACCGGATTGGTCTCTCCCGTCATGCTCACTCCATCGGAACTCTGAATCGGTAAGTGCCGGATATCAATTCGTATACCGCGCACGTCT
>CAMNDN010000084.1:0-7408 GCA_946535445.1 uncultured Lachnospiraceae bacterium | reverse complement strand
GCTTAAGTCTCTGTGCAGCTTTAAGTAAAGTTAATTTTGTCGTTTACTATAAAATCACTATCCGGTCTTCATCAGAGAACAACTGCCAATGTTCTCACCTTTAAAAGACCGCTTGTGTATTTGGTCCAACATGTTAAAATGAAGCTGATATTTGATGGAAAAAGATTTGGAGATGTTTAAATGAAGAGAAAGATGTCACTCGCGGAGACAGCTGCGGACCAGATCATGGATCTGATCCGCGAAAACGGACTGAAGGCAGGGGATCGTCTGTACAATGAATATGAACTGGCAAAAAGACTCAACGTTGGAAGAAGCACTGTACGAGAGGCTGTCAAAAGCCTGGAGTCCAGAAACATTCTCACTGTGCGCAGAGGCGCCGGTACTTTTATCTCCCAGACGGAACTCATAGAGACGGACCTTCTGGGTGTTTCTCTGTTTGGCAGAGATGAGCAGACAGCTCTGGAGCTTTTGGAAGTCCGCCTGATTCTGGAGCCTGAAAGCGCGGCACTGGCGGCCATGCTGGCGGATGAGGATGAGATTAAAGCAATCCAAAAGCAAAACAAAAAGGTCACTGCCCAGATCCGTCACGGGATGAATCATTCAGACGAAGACGCAAAACTGCATCAAATGATTGCGGCTGCCACAAAAAACAGGATAATTGCCAAGTTGATCCCGATCATACAACATTCTGTCAGCCTGGCAATCGAGATCACAAATCAGGAATTATCCGAGTCCTCTATCATGTATCATAACCAGATTGTAGAAGCAATTACCAGACGGGATCCGCGCGGAGCCCGCAGCGCTATGATGGCGCATATGGGAGAAAACAGACTGTATGTTCTCAAAGAAATAGAACGAAAAAAAAGATTTTAACAACCGGATCCGGTACATCCGTCAGGTTTCATTTAAATATTTGAGAGAAAAAAGGCATCAGAGAATCCCCGGTGGATAATTGTTTCCACACGATTCGTCTGATGTCTTTTTTTCTCCCCAAAAACATCAGATGTATTTATAGCCCGTTTTTGTGCATTATCCACAATTTATCCCCCTATAACCGCAGTATTTTGTAGATTGTTTTGTGATATATTGACATATAATCTGACAAAATGTAGAATTGTAAGCAGAAAAGACGTCTGATATTTAACTGTGATCACAAGGGCATTTATCAAAGTTTGATTTGGATTCAGCCCTCAAAAAGAGGCGAATGAAGGTGAGGAGGAATGAACAGCAATGACGAGTAAGACAAAAGGAATAACCGTGTTCCTGATTGTATTTGCTTTGATTGCCGGGGTCGCAATGACAAAAGTCGGCAGCAAATACAGGACTCAGGAAAATGTGAATCTTATATTTTCAAACGTAACCTCAAACTCCGCAAAAGAAGCAGGCCTGTATTTCAAGGACCTGGTGGAAAAATACTCAAACGGAAAAATGACTGTAGATCTATTCCCTGATAATCAGCTTGGTGATGATAAGACTGCAGTGGAGGGCGTTCAAAACGGAGATATCGATATTGCCGTCTCCTCTTCCAGCAGCCTTTCCACTCTGTACAAGGACTATTACCTGTACGATACCCCTTATCTCTTCCTGAATGCCCAGGAGGTATATGATGTCGGTTTCCACGGAAAAGCTGCGCAGGAAATGCTTTCGGGAATCGATTCCGTGGGACTCAAGCACCTGGCAATGTGGGAAAACGGCTTCCGCAACTACACAAATAATGACCGTCCGATCTATACACCGGCAGATTGCAAGAGTCAGAAGATCCGCACAATGGAAAATCCGATCCATATGAAGGCCTGGAAAGCGATCGGGGCCAACCCGACCCCCATGGCTTTCTCAGAATTGTTCACCGCAATGCAGCAGGGAACGGTCGACGGAGAGGAAAACCCGATCGGCATCATCCACAGCAATCGCTTTTACGAAGTGCAGAAGTACATTTCCCTGACCCAACACGTGTATACGCCTTATGTCGTAGTCATGAACCCCGATAAGTTCAACTCCCTGACAGACGAACAGAAGGACATTCTGCTCAGAGCTATGGAAGAAGCCTCCGAATACCAGCTGAAGTGCTCCGCGGAAGCAGAGCTCAAAGGAATCAAAGAGATGGAGGAATACGGCTGCAGCGTCAATGAACTGACAGATGAACAGAAAAAAGAATTCCAGACGATCATCAAGGACGCGGATGTCTTCAGTGTAGCCAAAGAAGCAATGGCACATCCGGATTACTTCGACGCGATGCAGAAAGAGCTGGAGGAGTATAGAGCGAAGGGAGGCACCAATGAATAAAATATTGCATTTCCTCAATGAATATCTGGAAGAGACCGTCTGTGTAGTCCTGATGTCAGTCATGACGATCATCATTTTCATCCAGGTAGTAATGAGATACCTGCTTCACAACTCCCTCTCCTGGTCGGAGGAACTTGCAAGGTACTGTTTCATCTGGCTGATCTACATCGGGATCGCTTACGGATGTAAATTAATGAAACACATCAAAATCGACGCGGCCCTGAAACTATTCCCTGAAAAAATCAGGCCATATATCGTCATCCTGGGCGAATTGCTGGTAATCGTATTTGCAACCTATATTGTGATCACGGGCGTTCAGCTCACATACAAGCAGATGCTGTACGGCAAGGTCTCTCCCGCTTTGGGCCTTCCCCTCCAGTATATCAATATCGCACCGGCCGCCGGATTTTTCCTGGTCATTATCCGGCAGATCCAGACAGTCTGGTATCTGGTCGGAAAACTGTCGGACAATAAAGAGAAAGGAGAGGAGTAATGGTTGCAGCAGTATTATTTATATCTCTGATCGTTGCGCTGATCATAAATATGCCGGTGGGTATTGCGATAGGTGTATCCTCTCTGTGCGCCATCCTGGCAGACGGGCGGATCAGCTCACTTTATATCGTACAGCAGCTGGTAACGAGTGCGGACTCCTTCCCGCTCATGGCCATTCCCCTCTTCATCCTGGCAGGCGAGCTGATGGGAGCCGGCGGCGTCTCCAAGAGACTTCTGAACGTCTGCAATGTCTTCCTGGGAAGATTCACCGGCGGTCTGGCAACTGTGACGGTCGTCCTGTGCATGTTCTTCGCCGCCGTCTCCGGATCGGGGCCGGCAACTGTCGCGGCGATCGGCTCCATGGTTGTCCCCACAATGCTTGAAAAGGGCTACAGCAAGAGCTTTACCCTGGCGCTGATCGCCACAGCGGGCAGTATCGGTGTCATCATCCCCCCCAGTATTCCCATGGTCATCTATGGTGTTTCCACCAGCACCTCGATCAGTTCCATGTTCATGGCAGGATTTATTCCCGGCATCCTGATCGGCATTTCCCTGATCCTCATGTCTTATATCTATTGCAGGAAGAATGGCTGGAAGGGAGAAGAAAAGAGATATTCAGCAAAAGAAAAACTTGCCGCTGTATGGGACGCCAAGTGGGCGATCATCAACCCGGTCATTATTCTCGGAGGAATTTACGCAGGAATCTTTACTCCTACAGAGGCTGCGGCCGTCGCGGCAGTATATGCCTTTATCTGCGGCGCCTTCATCTACCGCGAGCTGAACCTCAAAGATATTTTCAGTACGATTGGTAACGCCTGTAATACCACCGGAACGACCATGGTCATCATCGGATGCGCGACCGCCTTTACAAGGATCCTGACGATTGAAAAGATTCCGGGTGTCATCACCTCCACCATCACAGGTATGACAGACAACAAGGTGGTCATCCTGCTCCTGATCCTTGTCCTGCTCCTGATCGTCGGTTGCTTTATGGATACTACACCGGCCATGATGGTGCTGTCCCCCATCCTGCTTCCCATCGCGGTACAGTTCGGAGTCGATCCGATCCATTTCGGTATCATCATGGTGGTCAGCCTGGCCATCGGCTTCATCACTCCGCCCCTGGGCATCAACCTGTTTGTAGCTGCCCGCGTCGGCCGAAGCAATCTGGAGACCGTTGTCTCGGGCATCGTCAAATTCATCATTGTCATGATCGTGGACCTGCTGCTGATCACATTTATTCCTGCGATCAGCATGTTCCTGCCCAACCTGATCATGAAATGATCCCGGAAGCAAGTTTTTTGTTTTGCCATATCCCGCAACTGAGGCTGCGGGATATACGCCGGGGGAGCGGATCTCCCGTTTTGTTCGCGCATTTCGCGACCATTATCCGGAGTCGCGGCAATGCACGATGAAGAATAAAAATCAATGACATAAATGATTGGAGAACAAAGATGAGAGTTATTATCACCGACTGTGATCACGACAATATCGATATTGAGAAAAAAGTATTTGCAGACGCGGGAATAAGCGTAGGGCTGAGACAGGCCATCACCGAGGACGAGGTGATCGCACAGTGCCAGGACGCGGAGATCTTCATTGTCCAGTACGCGAAGATTACGGAAAAAGTCATGGAAAACTGCCCCTGCCTGAAATATGTCGTCCGCTATGGCGTCGGCGTCGACACCATCGATATTCCCGCGGCGACCAGACATGGCATCCAGGTCGGCAATGTGCCGGACTACGGCATGAACGAAGTCGCGGACCACGCGATCGCGCTGGCCATGTCCATGATCCGCAAGACCATCGAGATGAATGCCTTCACCAAAGATCAGAAGTGGGACTACACGAAGGCCATCCCGATCCACCGCTTCAGCGAAATGACTGTCGGAGTGATCGGTCTTGGAAGGATCGGACGCAACTTCGCGCAGAAGATGCACGCTCTGGGCTTTCAGGTGATCGGGACGGATCCCTATTTCAAGGCAACAACCGAAACCGATACCTATGTGAAGCCTGTACCCATGGAAGAGGTGATCACACAATCTGACGTGATCTCCCTGCATTGCCCGGCAGATGGAAATCTGAACCTGTTCTGCACGGAAACTTTTAAAAAGATGAAAAATACCGCGATCCTGATCAATGTTGCCCGCGGCGGGATCATCAATGAGAAAGATCTCGATCAGGCACTGACCGATGGCGAGATCGGCGGCGCAGCACTGGACTGCATGCTCGGCGAACCCGTCAGCAAAGACTCTCCTCTCTTCAGACATGAGAACCTTGTCGTCACCCCTCACATGGCCTGGTATTCGCAGGAAGCTGCACTGGAACTGAAGCGGAAAGTCGCGGAAGAATCGGTACGATTTGCCCGGGGTGAGGCGATCCATTACCCGATCAATAAACTGGACTGATTCTTAAGGAGGATTCAACATGAGCAAAAGTCTTGCAGAGCAGATCCGGGAGATTGGAATCGTACCGGTCATCAAACTTGACGACGCCGCAAAAGCTGCGCCTCTCGCAAAAGCTCTGAGCGAGGGAGGCCTGCCCTGTGCGGAAGTAACTTTCAGGACAGAGTGCGCAGCGGACGCGATCCGCGCCATGAAAGAGGCTTGCCCCGAAATGCTGGTCGGCGCAGGTACTGTGCTGACAACACAGCAGGTTGACAGTGCCATGGAAGCCGGATCCGAATTCATCGTAAGTCCGGGGCTGAATCCCGACATCGTGAAATACTGTGTGGAAAGAGATATCCCCGTCTTCCCCGGGTGCGCCAACCCCAGCGACGTGGAACAGGCAATCAAATACGGCCTGCGTACAGTCAAATTTTTCCCCGCGGAAGCCATGGGCGGACTGAAAACAATCAGCGCAATGGCTCCCGTCTACTCACAGATCTGCTTTATGCCCACAGGCGGCATCAATGCGTCCAATGTGTGTGACTATCTCAAAAATGACCGCATCATCGCCTGCGGCGGGACCTGGATGGTGCCGGCAGATGCCATAGCCAGAAATGACTTTGACCAGATACGGAAACTGACCCGGGAGGCGGTGCACACCATGCTGGGCTTCCGCCTGGCTCATGTAGGCATCAACTGCGCCGATCCGGCGGAAGCACAGAATGTCGCGAAGGATTTCGAAGACCTCTTTGGATTTGCAGCCAATGAAAATCCCGGGTCCATCTTCTCGGCCGGGTATATTGAATCCCTGAAATCCCCCTATCTGGGAACAATGGGACACATTGCCATCGCAGTGAATTGCGTCGAGCGCGCAGTGGCATACCTGAACAGAAAAGGCGTGACCTTTAACGAAGAGAGCACCGTCCGCATGGAGGATGGAAGAATCAAAGCCATCTATATGGAAAAAGAAATCGGAGGATTTGCCATTCATCTTGTGAAGGCTGCCTGAAGAATAAGTTCAATACTCACAAATTGTTTATCATCATGGAAATACTTTCCATTATTTTTGAGAGGAATATCTTAGATGGGAAAAGTGATATTGTTTGGAGAGGCCATGGCACTCCTGATTGCGGAAACCACAGGTCCGTTGGAAGAAGTAGAACATTTTTCACGTGCCATGTCCGGCGCTGAAGTGAACGTAGCAATTGGTTTATCCAGGCTTGGCCACAGGACAGAATATCTGACCAGGCTCGGTGATGATCCTTTTGGGCATTACATCAAAAACAGTCTTGAAAAAAACGGAATCGGCACGTCTCTCATCTCATTCGACAACGTATACAGGACCGGAATACAGCTCAAGAATCGTACAACCGACGGCAGTGACCCCTATGCGCCATATTATCGGAAAGGATCTGCCGCATCCCGGATTACACCCGCGGACATTGAACAGATCGACTTTTCCGACGTGGACCTGGTACATGTGACCGGTATCCCTCCGGCATTATCTCTCACCGCAAGAGAAGCGACCTTCCGTCTGATTGACCGTGCAAAAGAAGCCGGCATCCGCGTGACATTTGACCCCAACCTGCGCCCTGCGCTTTGGGAAAACACGGAGACCATGCGCACAGTAATCAATCAGCTGTCGGAGAAAGCGGACATGATCCTGCCGGGTATTGCTGAGTGCGAGATTCTGACGGGATGCAACGATTTCGATCAAATCTTCCGTTTTTACCAGGACAAAGGAATCCACACCGTGATCATAAAAGATGGCTCCAAGGGAGCGGTCGTATCTGAAGCTGGAATTGTTTTCACTGTCCCTGGCTTTAAAGTGGAAAAGGTAGTGGATACCGTAGGGGCAGGAGACGGTTTTGCCGTTGGAGTGATCAGCGGAATTCTGGAGGGTCTCAGTATCAGAGACAGCGTGCGGCGCGGCAATGCAATCGGAGCCATCCAGGTCACCCATCGTGGAGACAATGAAGGGCTTCCCACACGCGAAGAACTCTCTGGATTTTTAAACAAATGATGCCTGACAGCCTGCCCTTTACACAGACAGGAACAGTTGCAGCGAGAATAATCAAAACTGAACCAGGCAAAATATCCACAGAACAGAAAAACGGCTGTCTGTATCCACGATGGATCAGACAGCCGTATCATTTTAGAATAATCAGAACTGGTTTTCATATCTTTATACTAATCACGAACCACCACTTCAAGTGGTGGTCTGATAAGCCCTATAAGGGCGATTG
>CAMNDN010000083.1:0-7683 GCA_946535445.1 uncultured Lachnospiraceae bacterium | reverse complement strand
ACAGGTCGCCGGCATCACAGTTCATGATCTTTTTGAAAGCCGGATCTATCTGATCACTGAAAGAGACGATCCGCTCGCCCGGAAAAACATAATTACGGAAAGCGACCTGTATGGCCGGACACTGATGGTCGGGGGAGGATCCCCGCCGGCATTAAGAACCATCCAGCAGCGACTGATCGCAAGCGGCAGGATCAATTACTTCAATAGTCCGGACCACGATACCACTCTAACAAATGTTGCTGCCAGGAGAGGCATTTGCCTGGCTCCGGGATTTCTGAATGATCACAGCGGCCAGTTCGCCTGGATTCCGTTCGACTGTAAAGAAAGCTTTTCCTGTCAGCTGCTGACACATAAAACGGATGCAAGGGAAAGTGTCAAACTGTTTATTGGCATACTGAAGAAGCTCTACGCCGATGCTGTAGCATTCCCTCTGTAAGGTATATACGGAAACAGACCAATAAAATTCTTGATAATACTGTGAACAACATCCAAGCAGAGACAGTGGGTCTCGATAGGGAGACAGGGGACGGACCTCTGTCTCCCGAATGACAAAGAGACAGGGGTCCCCTGTCTTCTCTGTCTCCTTAGCAAGAAACTGCAAGGTTTTCAAGGCGGAACCGACATTCGCGTCTTCAAACTTGTTGTTTACGGCAAGCCGACGTATTTCCCGGCCAAACCGTCGTACACTGTTCTCATAAAAAAAGGGAGGTCATCAAATGAAGAAGCACATACTATTGAAACGGCTCCTCATCGTCGTTCTGATCATTCTTGTTCCGGTTTTACTGTTCGCGGCCGTTCTGCTAACGCGCCTGAACCGCGCGCAGTGGGACTATCCCTACAGCACTGAACTCCCTAAGCCCGGTGTCGGTGTGGATTTAAATCACGATGACATTTTTACCGACCTTTACATCCGCTGGTGCAACCTGTTCAACGGCATCCAGACAAAGCAGTGGACAGCGCCGGAGGGCATCACAAGGCTCCCTCTTTCCGTTAATGCCCGGGACGGTTATACCATTGGGGGTTATGTGTTCGTCCCTGCGGGCTGTGAAGACGAAACGCTTCCGACAATGCTGTATTGTCATGGCGGAGGCTTCTTCCTGTCCCTGATGAGCTGTCAGCTGGACCTCGCATCCGTATACGCCGAAGAACTGCATTGCCGCGTTGTGCTGCCCGAATACCGCACTTCGCTGGATCACCCGTATCCGACGCCGGTCTTCGATTGCTTTGATACGCTCCAATCCATTGCGGAAGACCCCCGGACAGACCTTGACCGCGTAATCATCTATGGCGACAGTGCCGGCGGATGTCTGGCCGCTTCCGTAACCCAGATGTGCTGTGAAGAGCAGCTGCTGATGCCCGCCGCGCAGATGCTGATCTATCCGGTCACTGACACAGCGCAGGATTATCCTTCACTGACGGAATATGAACATGCAACCTGGTCACGCGAGGCCAACCTGCGTATGTGGAAAGTCTATCTCGGCGGCAAAACACCGACCGAAAACGACTACGCCGTCCCTATGCTCCACCTTTCCTGTGCCGGTTTCCCGGCGGCATGGGTGGAAACCGCGGAGATGGACACACTCCGGGATCAGGGAACGGCCTATGCCGAAAAAATGAAAGCCGATGGCGTTTCCGTTACCCTGCGCAACGTGGAAGGCGCCTATCATGGCTATGACGGCACTGTCAGCAATGAATTTGTGCGCCGCATGCTGGATGAACGAATCGAATGGCTGAGTGAGCTTGTCAGGAAGCGGTAGCTTCTATTGTGACAGCCCCTAAATATAGATGAGTGCCTGACACTATAAAGTGCAATATCTCCATAAAAAAAGACCCGGATACTGTTTCGTACCGGGTCTTGTAATGGTGGTATTCTGTTATAGCGCCCGTTATACTCAGGCCTTATTGAACTTATCCTTAGGAGACAGGGGTCCGTCCCCTGTCTCCCACTATTTCTGACAATGTCTGCATAATGGCGTTTATATCGTACGGTTTTGCCAGATGACCGTTCATGCCCGCCTCAAATGCGATTTTCCGGTCCTCTTCAAAGGCGTTGGCGGTGACGGCAACAATCGGGATCTCCGCCTTTTTCTTATCCTCCATCACGCGAATCCGCCTGGCTGCTTCATATCCATCCATGATCGGCATCTGGATGTCCATCAGGATTACATCGTAGGTTCCCGCAGGGGCCTGCTCCATTTTTTCAACGGCTTCCTTTCCATTGGATGCGATATCGATCACAAAGCCGACATTTTCCAGGATCGCCACCGCGATCATTTGGTTCATTTCGTTATCTTCCACGAGCAGGATCCGTTTTCCCGTGAAATCCACAGCGGCAGATGCTTCCTTTTTAGATATATCTTTTCGTTCGCAGATCCTGCAGGGGATCCTTACAACAAACTCAGAGCCTTTTCCTTCTTCACTCTGAAGGGAGATGGTACCGCCCATCATATCCACAATGTTTTTGGTGATCGCCATACCCAGTCCGGTTCCCTGTGTACCGCTCACCGTACTGGTTCTTTCTCTGGTGAATGCTTCAAAGATCGTTTTCTGGTATTCTTTGCTCATTCCGATGCCGTTATCCTTGATACGGAACACATAATCAGCGGTATCGGCATGGGAAGATGGCTCTTCGCTCAAGTGGAAAGAAATGGTTCCTCCGGCAGGCGTAAACTTAATAGCGTTGGACAGGATATTAAGCAGCACCTGATTCAGGCGAAGCTTATCTGTAATGATATCTTCATGCTTTACATCCTGCGTATCGATCAGCAACTCCTGCTGTTTTTCCGTGACATTTGCCTGGATGATCGTTTTAAGGTCTTGGATGACATCCGGCAGATGGACCTCCGCCTCCTCAAGCGTAACCTTTCCGCTTTCAATCCGGCTCATGTCCAGAACGTCATTGATCAGGGAGAGCAGGTGCTGGCTGGATACGCTGATCTTCTGCAGGTAATCTTTTACCTTCTCAGGTTGATCCAGGTGGGAAGCAGCAAGCGCCGTAAAGCCTACAATGGCGTTCATTGGCGTCCGAATGTCATGAGACATATTGTTCAGGAATACGGTCTTGGCCCGGTTTGCGTGCTCCGCTGCAAGCAGCGCATCCGCGAGTGCCTTTTGGCTCTCCTCCAGCTTTCTGTTGTTATCCTCCAGTTCAACGCGCGCGGTTTCCTTGTCCCGGATCTGCGTACGGGAACGCCGGTTGTCGCGAAGAAGCAGAGAAATAATGACGGCTGCAATCGCCAGGATCCCCACGATAAATATCTCAAGGTTCTGCTGTACCAAATCGAAAAAGCTGTAGGAATACAATCCGTCGGCGTAGCGGTAGGCCTGGTTCTGGCCATAATCGGCGCCAAGCACATTGATACCCCGGTTAAGAAGCTTCAACAGGCCTTCATTGCCCATGGCCACGCCGTAACACCTGTCGTCGCTCTGACTTAACTGCAGAAGAGAAAGACTCTCATAACGTGTGTTCTTCAGGAGATCATTAGCCCGGAGCCCGTTTAATGTGGTCGCGTCTTCCTTTCCCTCAACAACTGCATCAAGACAGTCATTCACCGATGGATAGAAGGTAATCTGCGCATCAGGAAAATGGGTGCGGACATAGTAATACTGCATCCGGTTGTTCTCGTTGACCGCAAAATGAGTAGTTTCTTCCTTTTTATATTCGCCCTTGAATACGATTTCCGTTGCGGCAGAAACCACCGGATTGCTCTGGTAAATCCCACTTTCCTCAGAATAGTACAGTCCGCCGCCAACCGGGAAACCGGTATCGATCTCTCCGGAAACCAGATCCGCGATCATGTCATCATACTTTTTATAGCTGTGATAACTCACGGAAATCGTGTCAATGTGCAGGCTTTCCAGGAGCTGCTCCGTAACATCCGTCACAATGCCGGTCGCCTGCCCATTTTCGTCCGTATCGCTGTATGGCAGGTATGTCTCCAGATAACCGACCCTGAGCTTGTTATGAGATGCAATCCATTCTGTCTCCGCAGCAGAATGCGCACGGCTTGCAAGACTTCCGGAATAATACCTTGAACTGAGAGAATTCAGGTAGTTCGGCTCTTCCACCGTCAAAAGCGTCTGTGCTGTGTTCAGCTGTTCCAGGAGGTCCGGTCTCTGGATATTGACCGAAAGATAATAGTCGGATGCGCCGAACGAGTACATGATCACGGCATTTTCCATGCTGAATCCGCTGTCGCCCTCTCCCGCAAGAACATCCAGTTCCCCTGTTTCAAAAGAAGCAAACAGGCTGTCATAGTCAGGAAATGTTATGACCTCTGCCTTCACGCCGTGTTTGTCTAAAAACGTATGAAGGGCATCCACAAGGGCGCTTTCCATAACGCCGATCTTTTTTCCGTCCAGCGTTTTAGGATCTGCATTGATCTCCGTGTCATTCTCATGCTTTACCAGATTGTAGGACTCATGGCCCATGGCGGCCTCCGGGTACCCGATCAGACCAATTCTGTCTTCCTTTAGGGCAAGACCTGCCAAAAGGTCGATCTCGCCGTCCAGCAGCATCTGGTACAGATCCGAAAACGATCCGTATACATAGTCATACTTCCAGCCGGTATATTCTGCCAGCTTCCGATAGTATTCATATGCATAGCCTGTCTTTACAGCACCTTCCTGCGCGCCTTCCTGAAAGATCTCATTCTCATAATAGCCGACCCGGACCGTCTTCGTGCCCTCCGCATGGGCAGGGACAGACACGAACAGGAAAACAATCAGCATAACGACGACTGCCACGGCAATTTTTACAGCAAGCTTTTTCTGCATGACTGCGCAACTCCTTCGATTCTTTTCCTTACAAGGTCAATCTTCGCTCGTGGCTTTATTATACACTATGTCCTCACTGCATGACAAGGTCCTCTGGTTTTCAGTAATTCGCACACTACAATAGTTTTTACATTTTCCACCCGGCAGACATCCTCTGTTTCTGTTTTTAAGATAGGCGTATTTGTTTTTGAGATACGCGTATTCGCTTTTTAGATACGCGTGTTAGGTTTTGAAATACACGTGTTCGTTATTGTTTAGAAATTACAGCGATAGCACAGGGTACCCGGCCATCGATCAGTTTGGTACGGATCTTCGCAAATCCTGCCTCTGCAAAGAACGTCCGATAGCTCTCATATGTAAAGTCCTGCCTGAAATTCGCACCGGCTTTATCAATGGTCTTATCAAACCCTTTCGCCTTCTCCTTGTTCACATAGGTCGGGATAATCAGTTTTCCGCCCGGCCTGCATACCCGATCAAGTTCGGACAGCGCCTTATATGGATCATCCAGCAAATGAATGACATTGGCAGCGATCACGACATCAAAGGATTCATCGGGAAACGGAAGCTTCAGGATGTCTGCAGACCGGATCTCCACATTCGAAAAGGATCCGCATTTCTTTCTGGTCTGCTTCAGCATACCCTCTGAGTAGTCTGTCGCCACAAGTTTTCTGCATTTCCCTGCAACAGCAGCCGTAATCAGCCCGGTTCCGCAGGCACATTCCAGCACACAGTCATCTTTTCTAATTTCCTTTACGACAGTTGTGCACATCTCCCGATTGACTTTTCCGTTATAGAATTTTCCGAACAAATCATATATGCCGGATACTCTGTCCCAAAACATCTTTGTCTAATTCCCTCCTGATCCTCAAAACAAACAAAGCAGACCCGAAATCCTCCAAAAACGAAAAGAGCAGGTCCGAAATCCATCGAATCCTGCTCCATAAAAAGTACACCAAAGGCGGTTAGTTTTTGCTAACCATTAGTAAGATACCACCAACCCTCTGGTTTTTCAATACTTTTCTTCATATAAATTTGACGCCGTATTTATCTACCCGCCAACATTGTCTCGCATAAAAGTTGAGAGCATATTGCTTGACTTTCTACCATTTCACAATTATATTGGAAGTGTAAAATACTTATTCGGGAGAGGCGATCGCGCGCCTTTTCACCGAGTCTTGAAAGGAGGAAAGGAAGGATGAAAGTAACATTGAGACGACTGTTCACAGCATTGCTTCTGCTTGCCGTCATCTGGATTGTACCGCAGAAAACACTTGCAAAGGAACCCATAGACTACATAGCTTCGTCCATTGAGTTTGACAGTCTGGATGATGAAGAGGATGCCTATTTTTATGGACCCGCGGGTACAGATTATCTGGATATCGTAGACTGGGAAAGCACGAATGAGAAGGTGGCTACAGCTAACATTCAACGCTGGTCGATCGACATAAAACCTGTCGGCGTCGGGGAGTGTGACGTTTCCGCAATCGATGAGGCTGGAAACAAAACGACGATTCACGTTACAGTCAAGCCAAGATATATCGTGAAAAAGATTGAGCATTTGACCAATATTTCGAATGTCTGGTACGGAACCAAAAAACTGACGATTTCGTCGGCACTCGGAGCGTCCGGCAAGGTCGTGATCGGAAAAGATACCTATAAATTCAAGATTCCCGAGAAGGGAGAAGAAGAGTATTACACCTTTGCAGACACAACGGTCAAGCTGAAGAAAGTCTATAAGCTGAATACCAAAGCCACAGTCTCACTCACGGTAAAATCAAATGGCGTGAAGTGTACCTATAAGAAGACAGTAAAGCTGGCTTCCGACACATGGGTGCCGAAAGCGTCCGGAAAGAAAAAGAAACTGACGCTCACCGTATCGAATCCGCACAAGGGAGATGTGGTAAAGGTAACCTATAAAGGAAAAACATATTCCAAAAAGATCAAGAAGAATAAAGACGGGCAGTTGTACAAGGTGACCTTTGCGTTGAAGAAAAAACTGAAAAAGAATTCCTCCTTCAAAGTGGTGATCCTGAATAAGGATAAGAAGGCACTGTATAAAGAGACACTCCCGCTTACAAACTACCGGTATGAATATGTGGATCCGACGGACTATACCGAGGACGAAGAATCTTATGACTAAGAGACGTAAGTGCAGAGCAAAAGCGGGCCGGAAGGCCCGCTTTTGCTCTGCACTTACTGTCGTCTTCGACAGTGGCGGAACAGCAGTACCACGCTTTGGTTCGTTTATACTTCATAATAGCTACATAGCAGGCATCGGAAATTATTTCGATTCAAACACAGATCGTCCATAGTAATTACATTTGTGAAGACCCCGCTGTATTCATTATGCTTTCTTCCTTGCCACCAGATGCAGCCGGAATTTCTTTCCGCTTTCTAGTTTTTCCACCTGAAGAGCGGATTTCCGGCAGAAATCTCTTACCTCATCCAAAGAATACGCGCCGACATCTCCGTGTCCGATCAGGTTTGCCAGGGGCATCTCCGTATGGTTCATGAGCCAGAGGATCGGTCCGGGAGCGGTATAATCCTGTAAGATCAGCCTGCCGCCCGGGCGCAGGACACGCTGAACACTGTCAAAAAATTTCTGCGGGTTCGGATAGTGATGAAAGCTGTTGGAGCATATGACCGCATCAAACATGTTATCCTCAAAAGGAAGATTCTCGCAGTCGCCGACGACCCAGGAGACGCCTGCCAGATTTTTCGCCTTTGCGACCTCGATCATACGCGGGGTAATATCGAGCCCCGTATAGTGTTTCCCGGGATCTTCTTCGTATAGGAGGGAGATCATGGGGCCGGTTCCGCATCCGCAGTCAAGCAGATCCGTATACTCTTCCTTTGCCAGTTCCCCTGCGATAAACGGATAGTCGTCCTTACACATCTCATAAATGC
>CAMNDN010000082.1:0-7839 GCA_946535445.1 uncultured Lachnospiraceae bacterium | reverse complement strand
GGTGAGAGTCAGAGAGGACGGAAGTCCTCAGAGAGAACCTTCCCGTAAAAGAGCGGTGAGAGTCAGAGAGGACGGAAGTCTTCAGGGAGACACTTCCCGGGAGAGGCGAAAGAGACGCAGGACGGGTATGACATCCGGAAAGACAGGTGAAGGGAAAGCTTCAAAGTCAGGTAGAAATACCGCCATCGTCGATCCGGAGGGCAGCCGGACGGAGGCAAGGCCCCGCAGAAAGAGGCCAAAAACTGCTTCATCCGGTCAGAGACCGGCCGGAAAAAATCTTTCATCCGAAAAGCTGGAAAGAAGGAAGCCGCGCCGGGCAGAAGGAAGCGCCGATAGCACCCGGAGAGTGAAAAAACGCAGACCGGCGGGAGATGAACAGAGGGAGAAGAGAAAACGTGCTGATAATAACTCCTTATAAAATAAAAAAGGCATTTCTGTATTTTAAGCACTTCGGACCGAAGGAATTCATGAATCATCTTCTCGACCGGCTCGAGCCGGAAGATATACCTTACGATAAATGGTTCGCTTCCCACTATCCGAGACCGGAGGAGCTTGAGAAACAGCGAAAAAGTGCAGCGGATAAAGAGGGGAATGCAATACTCTTCTCCGTTATTGTGCCTGCGTACTGTACCCCGGAAAATGTATTATGCGCAATGATCGACTCTGTCCGCGCGCAGACATACCCGACATGGGAACTGTGCATAGCGGACGCGTCGGACCGGGAACCATCCCCGGGCTCCCGGAGCGTGGAGCAGACAGTTCTTTCCTATGCGGCGGAAGATGAGCGGATCCGGTACCGAAAGCTTGAGGAAAATAAGGGGATTTCCGAGAATACCAACGCTGCGATGGATATGGCGTCGGGCGATTATATCTGTCTGCTTGATCACGATGATCTGCTGGCACCGCATGCTCTTTATCTCTATGCTCAGGAAATAGCCCGAAGCGGGGCTGATTTCCTGTACTCAGATGAAGATAAGGTGACGGAAGACGGTAAAAAACATCTTCAGCCTCATTTTAAACCGGACTTTAATCTGGATCTGTTGCGATCGAACAATTACATTACACATTTTGTTTCTGTGAAAAAGTCGCTCGCCTCTAAGGTCGGGGGATTCAGACCGGAGATGAACGGTGCTCAGGATTATGATTTTATTTTCCGATGCACGGAAAATGCGCAGCATATTTCACATATCCCCGAAATATTGTATTACTGGAGAACATCGCAGAGTTCCACCGCTGACAATCCGATGAGCAAGCAGTATGCATACGAGGCCGGAAAGCGTGCCATTAAGGAGCATCTTGACAGAACGAACACACGGGGAGAGGTGGAACTTCTGCCGGACTTCGGGTTTTACAGAGTGAAGTATCCGGTGATCAATGATCCGTTAGTATCTGTCATTATTCCGAATAAGGATAATGCCGGAATGCTCAGGACATGCGTGGAATCCGTATTTGAATCTTCCTATAAGAACCTCGAGATCGTGATCATAGAGAACGGAAGTACCGAACGGGAGACATTTGAATACTACCGGGAACTTTCCGAAGATCCGAGGGTCCACCTTGTCCGCTGGAAAAAACCGTTCAATTATTCCGCGATCAATAATTACGGCGTCAAGTTCGCGAAGGGAGAGTATTATCTGTTCCTGAATAATGATGTACGCGCGACCATAACACCGGACTGGCTCAGTGAGATGCTCGGTGTCTGTCAGAGGAAGGATGTCGGCATTGTCGGAGCAAGGCTCTACTATCCGAACAATAAGATCCAGCATGCCGGAATCGTGATCGGAATCGGAGGAGTTGCGGGAGCTATGTTCGTTGACCTTCCGAAAGGACGGAGCGGATACATGCACAAGGCCGCTATCATGCAGGATCTCTCCGCAGTGACGGCAGCCTGTATGATGGTCAAAAAAGAAGTATTCGAAGCCGTTGGCGGATTTACGGAGGAGCTGGCTGTTGCGTTCAACGATGTCGATTTCTGTCTGAAGGCAGGAAAATGCGGATGGCGGGTGGTCTATGATCCCTACGCGGAGCTCTATCACGATGAATCCAGGACGCGCGGGCCGGAAGACTCGCCCGAAAAGGTGAAACGGTTCCAGAGTGAGATCGAATACATGCGGAGCCACTGGCTGGATATCCTGAAGAACGGGGATCCGAATTATAACAGGAACCTGTCACTGAAAAAATGGAACTATTCTCTGAAGGCTTAGTGGAAACCAACTTATTATTAATGGAGAGAAAATATGGACTACAGGGTCTCGGTGGTGATACCGAATTATAACGGAATGGATTATTTCAGACCATGCCTGGAATCCATGAGAATCCAGACACGACCTGCGGACAGGATCATTGTTGTGGATAACGGTTCGACCGACGGCAGTGCCGATGCAATTGAGCAGGAATTTCCGGAAGTCACAATGATACGATTTGCGGAGAACACCGGCTTCTGCGGAGCGGTAAATGCGGGAATCGAAGCTTCCGATGACTGTGATTACTGCATCCTTCTGAATAATGATACGAAGGCGGAACCGGAATTCGTGGAAGAACTTCTTAAGGGAATCGGCGGGAAAAAGAAAGTGTTCTCGTGTCAGGCCAAGATGCTGAGAATGAGTGATCCGACATTATGTGACGATGCCGGAGATTATTACTGTTCGCTCGGCTGGGCATTTGCGAGAGGGCGGGGGAAACCGGAGTCCCGATACCGAAAACCTGCCGCATTATTTTCCTGCTGTGCGGGTGCAGCCATCTATAGTATGGAAATCCTCCGGGAAATCGGAACATTTGATGAAAATCACTTCGCTTACCTCGAGGATACGGATATAGGATGGCGTGCGAGGATCAACGGCTATCGCAATGTATTTCTTCCCCGCGCGAGGGTCCTGCATGTCGGAAGTGCGTCCACCGGATCGGTGTACAATGATTTCAAGGTAAAAAATACGTCCAGGAACAGTATCTATCTGATATATAAGAACATGCCCTGGCCCCAGATCATCCTGAATCTGCCGATCCTGATACCGGGATTTCTGATCAAAGCGGCATTTTTTACAGTGAAGGGTTTCGGAAAAGAGTATGCCGGCGGTATTTTACGGGGATTTGCACTCTGTCAAAAAGGAAAAGAGGAAGGGAAAAAAGTTTCTTACAATAATAAGAATTTAGCGAATTATATAAAAATACAGATTGAATTGTGGGTCAACTGCCTGGGGAGACTCCTTAATTGAGTGGTAATTTATAATCTTTTTAACATATGAACGATGAAATGTGCCTTGCATAAAATGCGTGCCTATAGTATAGTTGATTGGAACTCTGCCACAACATGTGCAAAAAAGTCATGGTTGTTTTAAGGTCCTGAGATCGGATCGGGAAAGTTCAATCGTTATTTATGCATTCATTATGCGAAATGTCGAAGGTGACTGGGATTGATAGAAGAAAATGAGAAGTTTTATTATCGATTTCTGGCAGTAGTAGATGCAGTAGTTCTTTGTATTTCGTATTGGCTGGCCTGGTATTCCCGTTACAGGAGCACACTTCTTTTCAGCACCTCATTCGAGGCTGTCCCGTACAGGGTGTATATGCGTGCTCTCTATATAATGGTACCTGCGATGCTCATCTTATATTCGGCATGTAACCTGTACACTTCGAACCGTGTCAAGGGAAGAAGGCTTGAGATCGCATCAATTATTCAGGCAAATGTCATCGGCGCCCTGATCTTTATGTCTGCTTTGCAGCTGCTGCATCAGACATACTGGTCAAGATGGCTCCTGTTCCTGTTCTTTTGTTATAATGTGACCCTTGATACCGCTGCCAGATTCCTGCTCTGGAATATCCTGAAGAGGTTTCGACGGAAAGGAATGAACCAGCGGTCTGTTCTTCTGGTCGGTTACAGTCGGGCTGCCGAGGAATATATAGACCGTGTGACGCAGAATCCTCAGTGGGGTTACATCATTCGCGGAATACTGGATGACAGAATTGAAGCCGGTACGATGTATAAGGGCATCAAAGTAATCGGGCGCATCGATAATCTGATGATTATTCTGCCTGAGAACCATCTGGATGAAATTGCCATAACTCTGGGATTGAAGGAGTATGCACGTCTGGAGGAAATCGTAGCCTTATGCGAAAAATCAGGTGTTCATACAAAGTTCATTCCGGATTATAATAATATAATACCGACGAAGCCTTACACCGAAGATATCATGGGCATGCCCGTCATTAATATACGGTATGTGCCGCTCTCGAATACGTTCAGAGCGGCAGAGAAACGTCTGGTCGATATCGTCGGAAGTATTGTTGCGATTATTCTGGCCATGCCGGTAATGATCATTTTTTCGATCATTATAAAAGCGACATCGCCCGGACCTCTGATTTTCAAGCAGGAGAGGGTAGGCCTTCATAATCGCAAATTCATGATGTACAAGTTCCGTTCCATGGTCGTTCAGGAAGAGAAGGACGAAAAGAAAGCCTGGACAGTCCGCGACGATCCCCGTGTGACCAAGGTCGGAAAAATCATGAGAAAGACCAGTATCGATGAGCTCCCTCAGCTGTTCAACGTGCTGAAGGGTGAGATGTCCATGGTCGGTCCGAGACCCGAGAGACCTTTTTACGTCGAGAAGTTCCAGGAAGAAATTCCAAGATATATGGTCAAGCATCAGGTAAGACCCGGAATGACCGGCTGGGCGCAAATTCATGGGTACAGGGGAGATACTTCGATTCGGAAAAGAATCGAGTATGACCTGTATTATATAGAGAACTGGACACTTGGTCTTGATATCAAGATCCTGTTTCTCACTATATTCAGAGGCTTTGTGAATAATAATGCCTATTAAAATGTGAGGAAGTTATGGCCAACAAGAAGAGAAGAAAGAAAAAGAAAAAAGGCGTTAATGTTGCATTATTTGTAATCGAGATCATTGTTCTTATCGTACTGGTAGTCGGCATTTTCGCATTTGCGAAAATCAACAGATCTCTTAATGAGAATCTCGGTACAGATCTTGCCGGTCAGGTGACGAACGATAATACGGATGATGTTGTGATCAATACCGAGGTCGCTAAGAACGAAAGACTGACAGGATATACAAATATCGCTCTTGTTGGTATCGACACCCGTGAGCAGGATATTGATTACGCCAACAGTGATACGATGCTCGTGGCCAGTATCAATAATGATACCTGGGGCGTTCGAATGATCTCTCTCTACAGAGATACCTATCTGAACATCGATCCGGACAGCGAAGACGGCAACTTCAATAAGGCCAATGCCGCGTATGCATACGGAAGTGTCAATCAGTTCCTGTCCATGCTGAATGCCAATCTGGATCTCAATATCACCCAGTATGTGATCGTTGATTTCAATGCTGTCGCGACGCTGATCGATGACCTCGGTGGAATTACCATTACTCTGACGGAGCAGGAAGTTGTCCATCTGAACAATTACTGTGTGGAGACCGCCGAAGTGACAGGTATGCCCTATACTCCGCTCGAGTATGAAGAGGGGATGGAAGCCAGAGAGTATACGCTCAATGGTGTTCAGGGCGTATCCTATGCCCGTATTCGCTATACGGAAGGAAACGATCCCAAGAGAACACAGCGCCAGAGACTCGTTATTCAGAAAATTGTGGAGAAAGCCAAAGCGCAGGGACTCGCATCTGTAACAGCTATCATCGAGGATGTATTCCCCAAAGTAAAGACAAACTTTACAAGCTCTCAGCTCATTAAGATGGCCAGCCAGATGTTCAACTATAATATTGAGTACACGAGCGGATTCCCGTTCGAGCATCTTGAGACAGATATCGGAGATCTGGACGCCGTTGTACCGGTAACGCTTGCAGAGAACGTCAGTGAGCTTCACGCGTTCCTCTTCGACGATACCAATTATCAGGTATCGCAGGCTGTAAAAGCTTACAGTGACAGGATCGTGGAGGACAGCGGATTCGGTGAATCGTATCGAAATTCCGCTATAGAAAACGGAAAAGTCCCCGATACAGGCAGTGAGGCTGACCTGGCAAGATAAGACACTAAAAGCAGAAAATAAAAAAGTACCATCTTTGTCGTGTGAACGAAAGATGGTACTTTTCTTTTTATTACTGCTCGTAGTAAAATATCATTGTTAGCTGTTCGTACGGCAGCCTGTAAAAAAGATCAGGAGAAGAAACGTTATGAGATACCCATCAGTAGATGTTATTATTCCAACTTACAAACCGGATCACACGTTTTCCGTTCTCCTGAAAAGGCTATCGGAACAGAATTATCCGATATCGAATATCCTGATCATTAATACGGATGAAAAATTATGGAATCCCGATCTCATTGAAGGTATTCCGCGTACGGAAGTCTTCCACATCGAGAAGAAGAACTTCGATCATGGCGCGACGAGAAACATGGGAGCCGGTTTTTCCACTTCAGATTATATTATATTTATGACGCAGGACGCGCTGCCTGCGAACAGAAGTCTGATTGCCAGGCTGATCGCTCCCTTCGCGGATCCGAGCGTAAAGGTCTCTTATGCCAGACAGCTTCCCCGCAAAGACTGCCGCATTATTGAAGGTTACATACGCAATTTTAACTACCCGAAGGAAGGCAGGATCAAAAGTGAGGAGGATATCGATGAGCTGGGGATCAAGGCTTTCTTCTGTTCGGATGTATGCGCATGTTATGACAGGGAATTTCACCGTGAAATGGGGGGATTTGCCGAGCCGTGCATCTTCAATGAGGACATGATTTTTGCCTCTGAAACACTGAAGGAAGGCTATTGCATAGCTTACGCGGCGGATGCCAAAGTGATCCATTCCCACAATTACACCTGCATGCAGCAATTTCATCGGAATTTCGACAACGGTGTCTCTCAGACGATGCATCCGGAGGTATTTGCATCCGTCCGATCCGAGGGAGAGGGAATAAGGATGATAAGGAACACGGCATCCTACCTGAATGATGTCGGAAGATCTTACCTTATACCGACACTGCTTATTCAGAGTGCCTTCAAATACGCCGGTTTTAAAGCGGGAAAAATGTATCGCAGCCTGCCGAGAAATATAATTCGAAAATGCAGCCTGAATAAGGATTTCTGGTCATACAGCAATATTGAAGATGACTGATGCTATTATCACATTTTATACACATTTGCCCTTTATATTACTCAGTAAGTTCATGGTGATCCGGTCCGGCTTTTTATACGGAGCCTGACTGCAGAATACATGAATTAATAATTTCGGAGGCTGTAAAAATGGATGACATAAAAAGAGAAGACTTCATGAATGATGAAATGAAGGCAGATAAGCCGAACGGTGAGAACGATAACAGTGCTCCCGGGATCGGAGAAGATATAGAGACGGAAAACCGTGAAACACCTGCAGAGGAACCGGTCGGTGAAATAAATGAAAATGTATCTCAGGAACCGGAAGAAGAAATAAGACCGGTCTCTGAAGAAGTTCCCGAAGAGAAGACGGCGGATGCATGGGAAGAGCGAACCGAAGAAATACCGGAACAGAAGACAGAGTATACATCCGGTCAGCGATATACCTACAATCCTTCCGGCACGGTCGATGAACCCTCATTCCTGCGCGCAGGTTCTGCTTATACCCAGCCGGCACAGGGAACGTCTTACCCTTACGGTCAGCCGATGGGCGATGGAAGTGCTCAGGGAACGCCTTACGGTCAGCCGATGGGCGACAGGAGCGCACAGGGACCGTCTTACGGCCAGTCAACGCAGGGAACGCCTTACAGCCAGCCGGCAGCAGGCACACCGGGAAGTTCATACGGTCAGTCAGCGGGCGACAGAAACGTTCAGGGACCGTCTTACAGCCAGCCGGCAGCAGGCACACCGGGAAGTTCATACGGTCAGCCGACGGG
>CAMNDN010000081.1:0-7863 GCA_946535445.1 uncultured Lachnospiraceae bacterium | reverse complement strand
GACGGAGAGATACATGGGAAAAATAATTTTTATTGATGTTGACGGAACACTTGTCGATTATGAGGGGAATCTTCCGGAGTCGGCTGTTACAGCCATCCGTAAGGCGCGTGCGAACGGTCACCGCGTCTATATAAGTACGGGCCGGAGCAAAGCGGAAGTCTATCAGAACATATGGGATATCGGGCTGGACGGCATGATCGGCGGCAACGGCAGTTACGTCGAGGATCACGGCAGTGTGATCCTTCACCAGCTCATATCATACGAACAGTGTGTGCATATTGTTGACTGGCTGCATGGCCGGGGACTCGAGTTCTATCTTGAGAGCAACAACGGTCTTTTCGCAAGTGAACACTTTGAGACAGCCGGAGAACCGGTCATTCAGGAGTACAGCAGAAGGAAGGGACTCGGCAGCGCGGATGCCATGACGATACGAAAAGCTTTCCCGGAGATGATTTTCGGAGGGGAGCTCTACAGGGATGACCTGAATAAAGTGAGTTATATTCTGAATTCTTATCAGGACTTTCTGGACGCGAAAGAGGAGTTTCCGGATCTGGAGAATAATACCTGGGGAGGAGCGGGAGAGACCGCGCTGTTCGGAGATCTGGGGGTGAAAAATATTACGAAGGCCAATGCCATCCGGCGACTTCTTGGTTATCTCAAAGCCGGCATCGAAGATACGATTGCGATCGGTGACGCCAAAATAGACATCCCGATGCTTTCATTCTGCAATTTCGGGGTCGCGATGGGAAGCGGCGGTGAGGAGATCCGCGCGATGGCTGATTACGTGACGGATGATGTGGACAGGGACGGGCTCTATAAGGCATTTGTGCATTTGGGACTGATCGAGGACGTAAAGGAGAACTGAAGATGAAAAAGGCTGCTATATTTGACATGGACGGTACGATGTTCGACACAGAGAGGATATGGAAGGAAAACTGGGAACGGTGTATTGTGGAATTCGGATTCGATCCGGATCCGGATTTTCCCCGAAATGTGTGCGGGACCAGCGGCGAAAAAATGCTGGAAGTTATCCGGAAATTTTATCCGGGCATCGATGCGGCTGCTTTCAGAGATAAGGTCAGGGAAGCCGTGAATAAATCGATTGCCGATGAGGTTCCCGTGAAAAAAGGCCTCTATGAGATCGTGGATTATCTCAGGTCACAGGGAGTCAGACTGGCCGTTGCGTCCAGCAGCCAGCTGGAGAAAATTAAACATTGCGTCAGACTGGCCGGTCTGGAGGATAAGTTCGATATGCTGTTCTCCGGAAATGATATCGAACATGGCAAGCCGGCACCGGATATTTTCCTGAAGGCTGCGGATGCCATGGGTGTAGATCCTTCTGAATGCTATGTGCTGGAGGACGGGCTGAACGGTGTATACGCCGGGATCGCATCCGGTGCGGATACGGTCATGATCATTGATCTGACACAGCCGGATAAAAAAGCGCAGGAAGGATGCGTCGGTATTTATAAATCGCTTGACGAGGTACGGGATGCGATGAGGCAAGGGCAGATCTGAGAGCCATTCTGCTATCTGTCCAGATAAATGAGCAGATATGTGATCCCGGCAAGAATCGGCTGGTGGATCATATAGATGATCAGAGCATGACGGCCGACCCAGATCAGGGGATTTCTGATGGAATCCGGCAGGAGCTTTCTGGAAGCAGCGCCTGTACTCATCTGTCTCAGCTGTCTTTCTTTCAGATACGGAAGAGAAATCCTGCCAAGGAAAAAACCCATGAAGTAGACAAAAATCCAGGGCAGGAGCGGAACATAGTCGGTCGACCAGAAGCCGGGTGCAACAAAGCCGAGGAAGGTCATAAAATATCCGTTGTACCAGGAGAAGGGGAGCACCTTGAGCGGGTGGAACATGATACCGACGTACCCCTGAGAGACTCCTCTCAGAAAAACATAAAAAAGAACAGAGAGCATGAAAAGTATGGCGGACTGGATCGGTCCGCCTTTATAATACGCTTTTACCGGGGTGCCGATCAACGTTGCGGCTCCCAGGAAGGTCAGTACACCGAAGATGATGGGATTATCCGGCAGCACAATGAGTGTAACGACGGTGATGAGGGCACCGCAGCCGGTCAGTTCAAGCCCTCGCTTAAGGGACCGTCTCGAGAGATTGAGGCAGTAGCCGGAAACGAAGATAAAGAAAAAGCGCATGAAGGTCTGCCACAGGCGCGTGGGCGTAGTGTAATTGCGGTACCAGGGCCAGTCGACGCCCTTCAGGAAAACGAGATCCCAGAAAAAGTGGTAGATGACCATGCTGATCACCAGAAGTCCCCGGAAGATATCGAGGAAATCAAAGCGGAATTTGAGTCGAGTGTTTTTATTCATGATATATGTCCTTTAAATTCATTAGATTTACTTTATCAGCTCGGGCGGCAGGCGTCAACATACGGGGTCGGTTCTTTACACTGCCGAAAAGCAGCGGCGGGAAGAACGTTCTCCGTGTGTTGACAGATTTCTAAAACAGTGTATAATTTGAAAATGATTTTCAGATTATACTGTAGATGAATGGAGCAAAAAGATGAAAAAAATCATAGCATACACCGCTGCCTGTTTTATAGCTTTTATGACTCTTGCCGGCTGCCGGTCTGAAGCTCCTGCGCCCGAAGCGGAGAAGGCGGTCGAAGATAACGGCAGGATGACGATCGTGACTACGATCTTTCCGGAATATGACTGGGTCAGGAACGTTCTTGGGGAGGAGGCGGATACATTTGATGTACAGATGCTGCTCGGAAACGGTGTTGACCTTCACAGCTATCAGCCCACGGTAGACGACATCATGAAAATTTCCGGCTGCGATATGTTCGTCTATGTGGGTGGTGAATCCAACGCATGGGTCACGGATGCCCTGAAAGAGGCTGCAAATCCCGACATGGTCGTAGTGGACCTGCTTGACGTGCTGGGGGACCGGGTCAGAGAAGAGGAGATCGTGGAAGGCATGCAGGCAGAGGAGGAGCACGAAGATGATGCCGGAGAGGCTGAGAGGCCGGAGTATGATGAACATGTATGGCTCTCCCTGAAAAATGCCGAACAGTGCGTCTTAGCCATCGCTGAATCTCTGAGCACGTTAGACCCGGACAACAGGGAACTGTATGAAAGCAATGCCGGAGCTTATACGGAAAAACTGAAGGCTCTTGATCAGGAATATGAAGAGGCTGTTTCCGCCGGTAAGACCGATACGCTGCTCTTCGGAGACAGATTTCCTTTCCGATACCTTGTGGAGGATTACGGTCTGAAATACTACGCCGCGTTCGCAGGCTGTTCCGCAGAAACGGAGGCCAGCTTTGAGACGATCATATTCCTGGCTGAAAAGGTTGACGAGCTGGGGCTTAAGTATGTTCTGACAATTGACAACAGTGATCGGAAAATCGCACAGACGATCGTACAGAATACAAAGAACGGAGATCAGAAGATCCTGACACTGGATTCCATGCAGGCGGCGACGCACGATGAGGCGGCGGGCGGAACGGACTACATATCCGTTATGGAATCCAATCTGAGCGTCCTGAAGGAAGCGCTTTCCTGATCACTCAGGTGTACGGTATGCACAAAAAGTGATGATGCTGTGCATCCTCATCTTTACACAGCCGATGCATCCGCATACAATATATTTTGAAAGGAGATGCAGTGCTATGAAGAGAAATGTATTGGTAGCCCAGTCCGGCGGCCCGACAGCCGCGATAAATGCAACCCTCACGGGCGTTATCCGCGAAGCCGGAAAGCATGAGGAAATCGATCAGGTAATAGGTGCGTGCTATGGGATCCAGGGAGTCCTTCAGGAGAAATTCATCAACCTGAGCGAACTGGTCGACACGGACGAAAAACTTGACAAGCTCCGTGTAACACCGGCAGCGGCACTTGGATCCTGCCGTTTCAAACTGAAGGATATCGCGGAGGATGACAGTCAGTACAGGCAGATCATCGACATTTTCCACAGATATAACATCGGTTATTTTGTCTATATCGGCGGGAATGACTCCATGGATACGGTCGCAAAACTGTCCGAGTACTGCAGGGAGAACGGAATTGATGACATACAGGTAGTGGGCGGTCCGAAGACGATCGATAATGATCTGATGGGAATAGACCACTGTCCGGGCTTTGGATCCGCAGCCAAGTATATCACCGCAGTTTTCGCGGAACTTGAGCAGGAAATGTGTGTATATGACACAAAGAGCGTCATCGTAGTGGAAATGATGGGCAGACATGCGGGCTGGCTGACTTCCGCGGCTGCTCTTGCTGATATTGCAAATGTAGACGTCCCCTACCTGATTTACCTGGAGGAGCGTCCGTTCTCCATAGACAGATTTGTCCGGGACCTGAAGGAGAAGCTCAAAGACAATGATGTTGTCATGATAGCCGTCAGTGAGGGTGTTCACGATGAGAACGGGACCTTCATCTGCGAATCTGTCAGCAGTTCGAAGGGACTGGATGTATTCGGACATGCCCAGCTCTCCGGTACCGGAAAGATTCTGGAGAATGTGATCCGTGACCGGATCGGCTGCAAGGTACGCTCCATCGAACTGAACCTGCTCCAGAGGTGCGCATCTCATATCCTCAGTGCAACGGATATTGAGGAATCGGAGTGTCTCGGTGCAAATGCCGTCCGGCTCGCAGTTGAGAAGCAGAGCGGTCTTATGTCTTCCCTCCGCAGAGTATCAAATGATCCGTATGAGGTCGTTTATGAAGGCGTCGACATCAGGATGGTGGCAAATGCGGAGAAGAAAATACCGCAGGAGTGGATCAACGAGGAAGGGAACGGCGTGACACAGGAGTGCATTGACTATCTGATGCCTCTGATCCAGGGCGAGATGACATGCCACTTTAAGAACGGGATTCCGGATTACATGATCCTGAAATAAAAGATGAATCAATAAAGAGCACAAAAAAGAAGTGCGGGTCAGCCCGTACTTCTTTTTTGTGCTCTGACTGCATTTTTAAAACTTCCCGCAAGAGCTTCACCGCAGTCTTATCATAATAAATGCATCGTCGGGACGCTTCCGCTCTGTCTCGCAGGCAGCGGTACTAATGAATTTTCAGCGTTTGCACTTGAAAATTCAAAGTACCGGCCGCGAGACGAAGCCGCTCCGATTGCATTTTATTATGATTGCGACTGCCCAATATTACTGTGCAGGAAGTTATAGATTTAGCGGATCATAGAATGCCACTCCTGAAGCGACCGTACCGAGCCTTTATCATGGCTCTTCACTCTGGCAATGCCTTCCACGGCCGCCTTCGCCGCAGCCATCGTTGTGATATACGGGATCTTGTGCTTGATGGCGGCCTTTCTCAGGTAACTGTCATCGTGGACAGATTCCTTGCCTACCGGAGAGTTGATGATCAGCTGGATCTTGCCGTTCGTAATATAATCCAGAATGTTCGGACGACCCTCGTACAGCTTCTTCACACGCTTGACCGGGAGTTTTGCCTCCTCTATAAGGTCGCAGGTCCTGCCGGTAGCCATCAGTTTAAATCCTGTCTCGTAAAGAGCTCTCGCTATGGCGACGATCTCAAGCTTGTCTTTCTTATTGACGGAAAGCAGTGCCGTTCCGGAAGTCGGCAGTGTGGCCTGAGCGCCCTCCTCAGCTTTGTAGAAAGCCAGACCCGGTGTTCTGGCAATACCGAGCACTTCACCCGTGGATCTCATTTCCGGTCCGAGGATCGGATCTACTTCCTGGAACATGTTGAACGGGAAGACCGCTTCCTTGACGCCGTAATAGGGGATGACCCTTTCCTTCATTTCCGGCACCGGTGACGGACGGCCTGTCAGCTCTCTCGTAATAATATCGGTCGCGATCGGGACCATGGAGACTCCGCATACTTTGGATACGAGCGGTACCGTGCGGGATGCGCGCGGATTGGCTTCGAGGACAAAGACTTTGTCGTTCTCGATCGCATACTGCATATTCATGAGACCGACAACATGCATTTCCTCCGCGATGCGGCGGGTATAGTCCTTGATTTTTTCAAGGTTTTCAGGCCAGATATGCTTTGCCGGAAGGATGCAGGCGGAATCGCCGGAATGTACGCCGGCAAGTTCAATATGCTCCATAACGGCCGGCACATAGGCGTGGGTGCCGTCAGAGATGGCATCCGCCTCGCACTCAAGCGCATGATTCAGGAAGCGGTCGATCAGGATCGGGCGATCCGGTGTCACGCCGACAGCCGCGTTCATATATTCTGTCATGGCGTCATCGTCATACACGACTTCCATACCGCGTCCGCCAAGTACGTAGGATGGACGGACCATGACCGGATATCCGATCTTGCCCGCGATTTCCTTCGCTTCGGAGACCGTCGTTGCCATTCCCGATTCCGGCATCGGAATTCCGAGCTTGTCCATCATGCCGCGGAACAGGTCGCGGTCCTCCGCAAGGTCGATGACCTCCGGTGATGTTCCGAGAATGTTGACGCCGTTCTTCTTGAGATCTGCTGCAAGATTGAGCGGTGTCTGACCGCCGAACTGAGCGATAACACCGACCGGTTTTTCCTTTTTATAAATACTGAGAACATCTTCCAGTGTCAGAGGCTCAAAGTAAAGCTTGTCGGATGTATCGTAATCGGTCGATACCGTCTCCGGGTTGCAGTTGACGATGATGGTTTCAAAGCCGAGTTTCTTCAGGGACTGGGCAGCATGTACACAGCAGTAGTCAAATTCGATACCCTGGCCGATCCTGTTCGGACCGCCGCCGAGGATCATGACTTTCGGCTTATCTTCATTAACAGGATCATTATCCGGGGCGTTATATGTAGAATAGTAATAAGCGCTGTCTTCCGTACCGCTCACGTGAACACCGTCCCAGGCTTCCTCGATACCGAGCTCGATCCGTCTGTTCCTGATGTCTTCTTCCGGAATCTCCAGGATCTCGCTGAGATATTTGTCAGAGAAACCATCCTTCTTGGCCTGAATGAGAGCCTCATCTGCCGGGAGACTTCCCTTACAGATCAGAAGTGCCTCTTCTTCCTCAACAAGCTCTTTCATCTGCTCGATAAAGTATTTCTTTACCCTGGTGAGCTCGTGGATCTCATCGACTGTTGCGCCCTTTCGCAGAGCTTCATACATGATAAAATGACGCTCACTGTTCGGAGTCATCAAAAGGCTGAGAAGTTTTTCTCTGCTCAGTTCGTTGAAGTTCTTTACATGGCCCAGACCATAGCGGCCTTTCTCGAGAGAACGGATCGCCTTCTGGAAGGCTTCCTTATAGTTCTTACCGATGCTCATGACTTCGCCGACAGCACGCATCTGTGTTCCGAGTTTATCCTCGACGCCCTTGAATTTTTCAAATGCCCATCTTGCGAACTTTACGACAACATAGTCGCCGTCCGGGACGTACTTGTCAAGCGTTCCGTATTTGCCGCAGGGAAGCTCTGAGAGAGTAAGACCGGTTGCAAGCTTGGCCGATACAAGAGCGATCGGGAAACCGGTAGCCTTGGAGGCAAGCGCGGAGCTGCGGGATGTACGGGGATTGATTTCGATGACGATGATTCGGTCGGAGACAGGATCATGGGCGAACTGTACGTTGGTACCGCCGATAACACCGATGTGTTCGACGATCTTATAAGCCTGCTCCTGCAGACGGTCCATGACTTCCTGAGAGATGGTCAGCATAGGTGCTGTACAGAAAGAGTCACCGGTATGAACGCCCATCGGATCAACATTCTCGATGAAGCATACGGTGATCATATTATTATCTTTGTCGCGCACGACTTCAAGTTCAAGCTCTTCCCATCCGAGAATGGATTCCTCGACGAGCACCTGATGTACCAGGGAAGCCTGAAGACCGCGGGCCATAACGACCTTGAGTTCTTCTTTATTATAAACGAGACCGCCGCCGGCACCACCCATTGT
>CAMNDN010000080.1:0-8356 GCA_946535445.1 uncultured Lachnospiraceae bacterium | reverse complement strand
CCGATATAATACATATTTCGAATGACGTTGTCCGGTCTGGAGCAGAAGTTTACAAATGCCTCCGCCGCATGCTGCCTGTCAGCATCCTCTCTGATACCGTTTTTCAGCATGACCCAGCCGTCAAAATAGATATTTGTTGATTCCTCAGGGACCGCGAAATTCAGAATATAGTCATCCTCCTCTGCCTGGTCCAGAGAATAAACGGCATCGCCGGACCACTGATAATTGGCAACGACCTTACCGGTGATCATATCCGCCTTGCCCGAATCGGTCTCGAAGGAGTAAGCATTATCCTTGACATCCTGCAGATAGTCCTGCACCTTTTTTATCATCTCGGGGGAGACATCATTCATCTCTTCTTCCAGATTTTTCTTATAATCCGGATCGGAGAGGAACTCAGAGCTTGTCAGGAGATCATGCTTCAGGGCACCGACAGCTGCAAAATAGGAATCCCGGACATTATCCTTGATCGTGACCTGCCGTTTGAACTTTGAGTTATTCAGAATGTTCCAGGTCGAAGCCTCCTCCCGGCTTACGACCTCCGGATTGTAGACAATACCGGTGATGCCCCACATATATCCTGCGGCATACTTGGACCAGGCCTCCCCGCCGATCTCATGATTCTCGAAGACCTCACGGATATAAGGTGAAAGGCCTCTGATATAGTAATTGTTCTCATCGCTCTCATCGAAGAATTCGTCCGACAGCGGGACCAGCATATCTTCCGCCATAAGTTTCATGAACATATACTCAGACGGGCAGACAAGATCATATACGTCCCCGAGTGTGAGCATATTATAGAGATCCTCATTCGTTCCGAACGTTGAATACTCAACTTCCACCCGCTTCCCGTAGGTCTCATGATACCATTCTTCAAAATCTTCCACCATGGAGTTCTCTCCGATGATGTCACCGCTTTCAAGATCAATCGTTTCTTCCTCGTCCCAGTCTCCCAGGTCGATATATTCTTCCCAGTTACAGACGCGAAGCTTTATGGTCTCCTCTTTATCCGCCGCTGCGTACACAGTTTCCGGGACCTGTGCGGCAAGAACAGTCCCGGCAAGTGCGACAGCCGCAATTTTAAATGCAAATTTCTCTGCTCTCATTTTCCATCCCCTCCGCTTTCTTTCAGGCGGCCTCTGTATTTTCATTTGCACGAAGATTAGAGACCAGTACGATCAGTACAACAATGACAAATATCACTGCGGACAGAGCCCATAGTGCGGTCTTGATCGTCGTCTGCGCGCCCTTTGTCGCGTTGACAACATAGGTACTGATGGTGTCGAAAGTCGCCGGTTTCGTGTAGGTGGCAATAAAATAGTCATCCAGAGACAGTGTAATTGCCAGAGAAAAGCCGGATACAATACCGGAAAAGATCTGCGGTATAACGATCCTGCGCAGAGCTGCCTGAGGTGTAGCTCCCAGATCGAGCGCTGCCTCATAAATGCTCGGATCCATCTGTTTCAGTTTCGGAAGGACCGAGAGATATACGAAAGGCGCGCACAGCGTGACATGGCCGATGACCAGAGGAATGAATGTATCCTTATCTATGCCCAGAACGACGACCAGAAGAATGCAGATCGAAAAACCGGTCACGACATCCGCGTTGACGACAGGGACCTGATTCAGCGTTTCGATAAATCTGGTCACTTTCTTTTTCGAATAAAAAGCTCCGATCGCGCCCATCGTTCCCAGGACCGTAGCCAGGGCTGCTGAGCCGAGAGCCAGCAGAATCGTCCCGATGATCATATTCCGAAGTTCAGGGGTCGTAAACAGTGTCACATAATTATGCAGGGAAAACCCTCTGATCGCTCCGATATTCGTGGCATTCGTAAAACTGTAGACCGTCAGAATGAGGATCGGCGCGTACAGGAACAGAAGCACCAGTATAATAAAAATCCTTTTTCCCGTTCTTATCACAGCAGTGCACCTCCCGTTCTCGTTCCTTCATCTGTCTCCAGGTTTTTCGTAGCCAGCGTAAATACGCAGATAATAAACAGCAGGATCAGGGCGATCATCGAACCGCCGTGCCAGTTATATGCAGAGAAGTAACTTCCGATCAGACTTCCCATGATATACGTGCTGTTATACAGCATATCCAGAACAACATAGTTCGTCATAGCCGGCAGAAAGACCATGGCTACGCCGCTGACGATTCCCGGTACTGACAGGGGCAGTGTGATCTTAAAGAAGGCACTGCGGTCATCCGCACCGAGATCCTTGGCCGCCTCAATGAGAGATTCGTCCAGCTTGACGATCGTATTATAGATCGGCAGGATCATGAACGGCAGAAAATCGTAAGTCATACCGAGTACCGCGTTCAGGAACGGATAATATGCCAGATTGCCTTCAATGAGTGTCAGGATCTCCTTCAGTGCTGTGATCCTCAGCGAAAAATTGATCCACATCGGCATGATAAAAAGCATGACAAGGACTGCTTTGCGTTTTACTCTGCTCCGGGCCAGAATGTAGGCTGTCGGATATGCGATCAGAAGACACAGCGCGGTAGTCGTTGCGGCAATCGCGAAACTGTAGCAGAGAGTACCCATCGTATTGGGATCCGTAAAGAAGCCGGTAAGATTGGCCACCGTAAACTGTCCCTGACCGTTCGTAAAGGCATAGTAAAACAGTACGATGAGCGGAAACGCGACGAACAGCACAAGGAACAGAGCATAGGGGATCCCCAGACTCTTTCTTGTTAATTTCAGAGCATGCAATCTTCCTTCCTCCTTATCTCTTCACCGTTTTAAAGGTCATTTTGTCGACCGGCATGATAAGACCGACATGATCTCCCATGTTCCACAGGTATTCGTCATCCACAATGAAATCCTGATCGAAGTCGGTGTGGATAACGTAGCTGTAATGGTCACCTTTGTAGATCAGATTACTGATATAGCCTTCCACGAGACCTTCATCCACATGGTCTGTCATGGAAATATCCTGCGGCTGGATCGACACACTGATCTTCGTGCGTGCCGGATCGATGACATCACCGGTCTCATCGACAAGATTTCCGTTCTCGAGCCGTCTGCTGCCTCTTATGATCTTCGTAACGCTGGTATCAAGCTGCTTACCGTTGTATTCCAGACGATAACTGCTGTTGATCCCGGCCGTAAAGTAGTTGGTATGATCTTCCGCGATCATGATATGGATATTATCCGGGTCGACTTTCATGCCCACATAATCTCCTACCTTTGAGGCCTTGACGGACTGGACGACCATCTCGCTCTTTCCGGATTCGACAATGATCTCATAGTGAATGCCCTTAAAGATGACGGATGTGACTGTTCCGCGGATCGTACCCTCCTGCGGCTGTGTGATGATAACATCTTCCGGGCGCACGACAGCAGTAATATGGGTGCCTTCTTCGATATCGTCAACACAGGCAAATTCACCGCCGCAGAAGCGCGCTTTCAGCTTGCCGGTCATGATTCCGTTAAAGATATTGCTCTCGCCGATGAAGTCAGCGACAAATGCATTCTTCGGCTCGTTATAGATATCTTCCGGCGTGCCGATCTGCTGGATCTTGCCCTCGGACATGACGACGATCGTGTCCGACATGGTCAGCGCTTCCTCCTGATCATGCGTGACATAGATGAAGGTGATGCCCAGTCTGTCATGCATCTCCTTCAGTTCCAGCTGCATTTCCTTGCGCATCTTCAGGTCCAGCGCCCCGAGCGGTTCGTCCAGAAGAAGGATCTCCGGCTCGTTCACGACCGCGCGCGCGATGGCGATCCTCTGCTGCTGTCCTCCGGAAAGAGTGGCAACAGATCTTCTCTCGAACCCTTCCAGGTCAACAAGCTCCAGAACTTTCCTGACTTTCTTCTGAATGACATCCTCCGATATCTTTTTCTGACGGAGACCGAAAGCGATATTCTCGTATATATTCATATGCGGGAAAAGCGCGTATCTCTGAAAGACCGTGTTGATCGGACGTTCATAAGGCGGTAACTTCGCGATATCCTTTCCGTTCAGCAGGATCTTGCCGGAACTCGGAAGTTCAAAACCTGCGATCATGCGCAGGGTCGTGGTCTTGCCGCACCCGGAAGGACCTAAAAAGGTGATAAATTCTCCGCGTTTTACGTACAGATTAAAGTCGGAGACAGCGGTAAAACCGTTATCGTAGGTCTTCGTAATATCCTTTAATTCAATAATCTTATCACTCATTTTTCCTAACTCTCTTCCCTGATTAATATGCTTTAGATTTTAAGCTTTGGCTGAATTCATCAAGAACGCCGCAGCGTTCTTGTCACACAGATCCTCCACACATGACGCCCGGCATTATCCGCAGGTATCAGAAGGACGGCGGCGTGCTCACCCAGATAAATTTCGCAGGCTTCGACGACGTATTCTCAATGTAATGTGCACGCTCCGCCTTATAGTAGAAACTCTCTCCGGATTTCACGACATATGTTTTCTCTCCCAGATGCAGTCTGATCCGGCCGGAGATAACGAATCCGAACTCCTCTCCTTCATGAGGCGTGTCGGGTTCCAGTTTCTGATGGGGCTGGATGGCCACGAGAAGCGGCTCCATCTGGTTCTTCTGCGCAGTCGGAACGATCCATTGAATACTGTTCCCTCCGTCATCGATCTTCTCGAAAAATCCTTCCTCCGTGAAGACGATCTGTTCCGGGTCTGTCTCTTTGAAAAAGTCCGAGGGGGTCGTACCGAGACATTCGATGAGATCCAGCAAGGTAATAACGGAAGGGGCGACAAGTCCGTGTTCAAGCTGGGAGATATATCCCTTGGTAAGTTCTGTCCGGTCCGCGAGCTCCTGCTGCGTCAGACCCTTCTGATATCGCAGTTCCCTGATTTTCTGTCCGATTTTTCTGTTGATGATATCAACTTCCATTTTCCGCTCTTTTCTGAATAAATAGCATGTTCTTTACGCTGCCGCGGCAGTCATGGGAAAGCAATCCCAATTCTAAACAAATAATAATTTTTTGCTAAACTGCCAAACTGAATCTGATTATACTATCATTAAACTTAATGTCAATTAATAAATGACTTTTTTGACTTTTCCTGTCTTATAAAGTAAGATATCTGAAGGCAGAATACACCTTTTTGCTCCCATACCCCTGTGAAGGATGGCAGGCAGCATTTCTTATATTAAGATCGGCAATGGAGATATGACAATGATCAGAAACGTACGCTGCATTTTTATTATCATGATACTGCTCTTTATTCCTGCTCTGACCGGAAAAGATGTAAGAGCCGATGATTTTCAGATCACTGACGGTGCACTGACCGCTTACTACGGATCCGGCGGGGACATTGTCATCCCTGACAATGTAGTACATATTGCCGATTCCGTATTTCTGAATAATCCGGATATCACTTCGGTACAGATTCCGGAAGGATGTCTCTATATAAGCGACGGGGCATTTGACGGCTGTGTCAACCTGACATATGTTTCCCTTCCGGACTCGCTCATCGAGATAGGGAATCTTGCATTTGCCCGCTGTACCAATCTCGAAAGCTGCTATCTGCCCCAAAATATTGAAAGGATCGGAAGCGGGGCTTTCAGAGAATGCCGCGCTCTGAAAATCCTGGAAATTCCGGTAGAGACGATGGTCATCGAGGAAGGCGCTTTCTGTTACTGTGACGGCATCGAACAATTCATTGTACGATCGGGCAACACCCACTACATCGCCAGGGAGGGAGTCCTTTTTTCAGCCGACATGAAACAGCTGATCCAGTATCCCTGCGGTCGGAACGAAGGAACATATGCTGTGCCGGAAGGCGTTGAGATCATCTGCAGGAATGCCTTTACCCACGCGCTTTCTCTCAGGGAAGTCGCACTTCCGCACACGCTCAGAGAGCTTATGCCTTTCGCATTCAGCTCCTGCACATCGATCACAGAAATCAGGCTGCCGGGGTCCCTGTCTCATGTTTCTGAAAACGCCTTTAAAAATGCGGTGAACTTATGCAGGGTATATGCAGGGAACGACCGCATGAAGATAGAGCCCGACGCTTTTGCAGGGGACTCCTCTGTCATCATGATCGGAAATAAAGGTTCCGAGATCGAAAATTATGCAAAAAAATACAATATCGGCTTCTCGGAAAGAAAAGAAACCGATATTGTATATATTCCTCCGACGAAGGAACTTCTTTTTTAAGAGAGTACCTCATTCATACTCCCTGTCCGATACCCCTGCAGGTCCATTGTAATGTAGGTGAATCCGGCTGCCTTGAATTCCCGAAGGATCCTCTCTCTGTTCTCCTCTTGAAGAATACAGTCAAAGTCCTTCGGCAGTACCTCTACCCTGGCCATGTTTCCGTGAAGGCGGACCCTGTACTGAGTGAGACCGATATCACGAAGCACTTCCTCCGCCTGCTCGACCATATGCAGCTTCTCCGGTGTAATTCGCTCCCCGTAAGCAAAGCGGGACGCAAGGCATGCAAAAGAAGGCTTGTTCCATGTCTCAAGCCCCATTTCTTTTGAGAGTGCTCTGATCTCCGCTTTATAAAGATCAGACTCTCTCAGCGGGCTGAGCACAGCCAGTTCCTTTATTGCCTGAAGACCCGGACGGTAATCCCCCAGGTCATCCATGTTGGACCCCTCCGCCACACAGGTTATTCCCTGCTGTGCAGCCAGCTCTTTCATACGTGAAAAAATCATCTTTTTGCAGTGATAGCACCTGTCCTTTGTGTTATTGACATAGGCCTCAAGCTGCATTTCCCCGGAATCAAAAAAGATCTGCCTGATGTTCTCTCTTTCGCAGAATCGGATGGCCTCCTGCATCTCACGTGCAGGGAAACCGGCCGAACGTGCCGTAAGAGCAATGCAGCGGTCCCCCAGAACATCATGTGCCGCTTTCAGAAGAAATGTGGAGTCCACTCCTCCGGAGAAGGCCACGGCGATGCTGCCGTAAGATGCCAGGATCCTCCGCAGATCATTCAGTTTCTTATGTATATCCTTTCCCATACTTTTTCCTTTCCGGGTCTTTTCGACCAGCATTCCTGCTTTCATTATTCGTCTAAATTCCTGCAAAAATGAAGAAAGCCTCCGCAGATGTTCTCCGGAGGCAATTTCTGTTGTTTCATGTTATTTATAGTTCTGTCATTTGCTTATCGCCAAATTGCCGGACAATCACATCTGATTCCGATTCGCGTTCATGTGTGCGTTATTATAAGCCATACAGATCGCATTTGCATTCTTGAATATGATATTCAATCCGATGAGCGGACCGATTCCGCAGATCAGGATACCAAAGATGAACCAGAGAAGGATCGTCGTACCGTTCTCCTGGAACTGCATTCCGTATCTCGGAGCATTGGCCTGCATTCTGTCCGCAAGTGCGTAATACCAGTAATAGTTATAAATACCGCAGGTAACAATGGTGAGAAGGAACAGTTTGAGCAGTCCCGCGGTCTGCTTTCCGTCTCCTTCACAGGCTATGTTCATATCTCTGGCAAGCCCGTGAAGAACGAACAAGCCGTAGATTCCGCAGGTCAGTGCTGTGAACACAATATATTTCAGCAGGCTTCTGTTCGTATCAAGCGGTGTGAAATAGGTAGACTGAGGAATCCCCATCGGCTGATTCTGACCGTAGGCCGCCGTATTGGCAGAAGACTGACCGTAAGGCTGCGCCGCGGACTGGGCAGCGGACTGACCGTAAGGCTGTGCGGTGGACTGGGCAGAAGACTGCTGGTATCCGCCCGGATTTTCGGATGAGCGGTAGGCATACTTATCACTCTGCATGCCCTGTCCGTCATTTGATTTCATAAGCCCGAGTATCTCACCGAAGGAAACAGAGGCAGCAGCTTTAATATCATCGGATGACATGCCTTCCAACGGTTTCGCTCCGCTTGCCACGCTTGCCACATAATAAATCGCAATGACTGCTATACAGCCCAGAACAAGCCACAGCAGACTGAGAGGCGACGCATTTATTCTGCGCAGCACTGACAGCAGCCTGATCAAAACAGTAATCACGATTTCACCTACAGCTGTTATAGCCAGAGCAAGCATAAAACTGTTGCAATATTCTTTTTCCCATTTCAGCACGGACACGACCATGACTGCCGCAGCAACTGCGTACAGGGCCATTCCCACCAGTCCCAGAATTAACTGCACAAGACTGAGCATAGCGCCGATCGGATAGTATCCGAACATACTGAACAGGTAGCCCAACCATGGGATGATATCAAGCAGATCTCTGATAAGAAGAAACGCACATACCGCTGCAATGACTGCTGACGCGATCTTGACAAATATGGGATTCGAGCCTGAGCCCCCGCCATTGTCCTGAGAATACCTCTGGCCATAGCCTTGCTGATCATAGCTCTGCTGACCATAACCCTGCTGATTATAACCCTGCTGACCATAGCCCTGCTGGCCGTAGCCCTGCTG
>CAMNDN010000079.1:0-8396 GCA_946535445.1 uncultured Lachnospiraceae bacterium | reverse complement strand
ACGTCCGCCAAATCACCGGCCCACGGAACCGTCCCCGACGTCCGCTCCTAACGCCCCCCAACGCGAAAACCGCCACGCTCTCGCGTGGCGGTTCCCTCTTTATGGTTTAGGAATCAAGAATGAGATTTAAAACTCTATTATGAAAGCTGCTTAAGAATCCAGTCAACGTCGTTCGTCGTCTTCATCTTCTCAAGGACTTCCGGATCATCCAGACAGTCAGCGATCTTGCTGAGCAGATCCAGATGCTCATCGCCGATACCTGCGATACCGAATACGAGCTGAGCCTTCTCATCGCCGAAGTCTACGCCGTCCGGATACTGGACCATCGTGATGGCTGTCTTCTTGACAGTGCCCTTAGCCTGGGATGTGCCGTGCGGGATCGCAATGCCCATGCCCATGTATGTGCTGACCAGACGCTCTCTCTCGAGCATTGCGTCTACGTACTGCGGCTCTACACAGCCTCTCTCGACCAGGAGCTGGCCGGCTCTCTTGATAGCATCTTCCTTGGAAACGGACGGCTGATTCAGAACGATGCTCTCTCTTACGATAACGTCCTTCTTAACCGCCTTGGTTGCCTCCTCGACATAATCGTCTTCATCCGGAGTTTCAGCCATAGTGTCAAGAGTTGTAAGCTGTACATAAAGTGCGTCGAGTGCCGGGTCATTCAGGAAGTTGCCGATCGTTACGAGCTGAGCCTGCGGAGCGGACTTTCTTGCGCGATCCTGCAGAGTCGTCTGAACAACTGCGATATCACAGTCAGACGGAATGTTGTCAACAGAAGTATTTGCTACCTTGATGTCAGGTCTTGCTGCCTTAATACGGTTGCGGAACTTTGTAGCGCCCATTGCGGAGGAGCCCATGCCTGCGTCGCATGCGAAGATGACCTTGCGGACTGCGCCTGCATCTGTTACGGAAGTTGTAGCTGTACCCTTGGCCTGAGCCTTCATGTCAGCCATCTGCTCCTTAGCTTCGTCGATCGAAGCGGTCGTGCTTGTTGCTCTGATGATTACGGAAGAGATTGCAAATGAAACCGCTGCCGCAAGAAGTACACCAATCAGGATGAAGAACATCTTGTCCTTCGGAGCCATTGCCATGAAAGCGATGATGGATCCCGGTGAGGACGGTCCCTTAAGGCCGCAGCCTGTGATGGAGAACCATGTGATTGCGCAAATGTTACCTACGATCGGGCCAACAATGACGACCGGGTTCATAAGTACATACGGGAAGTAGATTTCATGAATACCACCGAGGAAGTGAATGATGATTGCGCCCGGTGCGGAATCTCTTGTAGCTTTATCCTTTGCGAACATCCAGTATGCAAGCAGAACGCCGAGACCCGGACCCGGGTTAGCTTCCAGCATGTACATGATGGACTGTCCGGCTGTTTTGACCTGCTCAGCACCGATCGGTGTGAAGATACCATGGTTGATCGCGTTGTTGAGGAACAGAACCTTTGCAGGCTCGATGAAGATTGCGGACAGCGGAAGGAGGTTGTGCTTGATGAGAACATCAACACCTGCTGTCAGAACTGCGAGGATCGCTGTCATGAACGGGCCGATTACATAGTAGCCGAGAATAGCGATCAGCATACCGATGATACCTACTGAGAAGTTGTTGATCAACATCTCGAAACCTGCAGGCATCTTGTCTTCCATGAACTGGTCGAACTTCTTGATGACCAGACCTGCCAGCGGGCCCATGACCATAGCGCCCATAAGCATCGGCTGTCCGTCTGTTCCGCCGACACCGGCGATACATCCGACGACTGCAATCGCGCCCATGACGCCGCCTCTGTCGCCGCCTACCATCTTACCGCCTGTAAAAGCGATCAGGATCGGAAGCAGGTAAGTGAGCATGTACGGCTGAATGGATGCAAGCTGTTCATTCGGCAGCCAGCCATCCGGAATGAACAATGCGGTGATGAAGCCCCATGCGATGAATGCGCCGATATTCGGCATGACCATGGCAGATAGGAATTTTCCAAATTTCTGAAGTGCGTTCTTCATGATCTCTCTCCCTTTTGATATTTCATTGTTGTATATCTTTTTAGCTTTTTTAGTTTAATTGCAAATGCCTTCGCCTATTTGTTCCTCAAATAAGGCTTGAAAAACCCTGCATTCTTATATTTATTCTTTATTTCAAATAAAACCTCTCCCCGCCCGGAGACCGGTCTAACTTTCCGGACGGGTACATGGTTTATTTTTCATTTGAATTTCTTTTTATGCTCGTAAATCCTAAAACGAATTTATATTTGAATTATTCTCCGGAAGGAATTACTCGCTGAAATTTGCAAGAAGATACTCTTCTGCTTCGGGGCACCACAGTCCTCTGTGTGCATCCACGATATCTGCAAGTGCCGTATATCTCGCGTCCTCTTTTCCTTTCTCGCGAAGGTCTGTCAGAGCGATGAGCGGCATTGTCAGGTGGTTGTAGATCAGCTTCTTTCCGCCGGGGATCTTCGGCAGGTTGAGGATCGTCTCAGCTGCTGCGTCAAGTCCGCCGATATGTGTGACCATAACTGCCGGATTGATGCGGCCGGAAGCTGTCAGGTCAAGGCATTCAACCATATCTGCTGTGTTTCCGCCTGTTGTTCCCATGACATGCGTTGAATTGTAATGTACATCATAGAAATTCAACTTTGCGGAGAAGTTCGGATCTGTCGGGCCTGCGAAGAAGTTCAGGCAGCCATCGCGTCCCAGCACTCCGCTGGACTGCTCGATGACAGCACCGACCGGTGCGTAGCACAGAACATCGTCAAATCCCGTTCCGCCTGTCATTGCGCGAAGCTCAGCGACCGGATCTTCCATCTTGCCGGTGTTCACCAGGTGAAGTTCGATTCCCTTGGCTTCAGCTTCTTCCTGTGTGAAGAGCTCAGCGGCACGGTCAAGTCTGTCCTGATTGACATCCGTTACAACGATCATTCCGGGGCGTCTGTCGCAGTTCATAGCGTAGCTGAGAGCTCCGAGACCCATCGGGCCGGCACCTGCCATGATAGCAAGCTTTCCGCCTTCGCGGATGCCCATCTCATGTGTGTAAACACCCATCTGTGTATGATATGCTGCGTGGAAAGCACCTACGCTGCAGGAATACGGCTCTGCCAGAGAAGCTTCGTAATAAGCTTTGCCCTTGTACTCAAGAAGGCATCCAAGCTCCATGACTTCCGGGGGGATGATGCAGTATGTAGCATTTCCGCCGAAGAATTCATAAGAATATCCCGGGCTCCACATGGTTCCCTTGTAGTTCAGTGCCGGCTGCAGAGTGAACTTCATGCCGGGTTTGAACTTATCCTGATGAGCCTTGCCGACCTTTACGATATCACCGGCCATCTCATGGCCCATGATCGCCGGATGCTCAGCAACATCTTCGTGGACTCTCTTGTGCTTTGCGCCGAGAATTGCACATTTGTAGGTCGACATACATACGCTGTCAGATACGACCTTTACCAGGATCTCATCATCTTTGATTTCCGGTAATTCGAACTCGTCAAGTCTAAGGTCATTTGCTGCATGAAGTCTTACTGCACTTACTTTCATAACTTCCTCCTATAAATTTTAAATCTCTTTTTGGTCCCTTGTGTTTTACTTTTGTTTTGATAGTTTTTACAACCTTTAAACTATCGATTTAACTATTTTAATCGGCTGTTTTTGTTTTGTTTCAACTCTTGATGTTATTATAACGACAACTATATTGCTTGTCAACTGTTATTTTAAAGTTTTTCGCTTTTATTTTAACAATCGTTTCAAAAGTCTCTACGCCACTTTGTATGCATATTATATTTGTACTATATTCCCGTTTTTCTTCCATGCATCCGGCTGCACCGGATCCGGCTGACCGCTCCGGTATGATCTGCCCCGTCCGGTCTTCCCCGGCACGCCCCCATTCGCTCAGACACCTCCGACATGGCCCGACCACGTCCGGCCCTCCCAGGCACATCCCCCATTCGCTCAGACACCTCCGACATGCCCCGGCCCCGTCAGCCTTCCCGGGCATGAACCCGAACCCATTCGGTTTCATGCAGACAAATGCCGTTCCTCCCCGCACTCCGATGTACCGCAAGAGGAATATCTGTCCCCAAAAGCCGCTAAAACACCGGCCGGAAGAACCGTCCCCGAAGTCCGCTAAAACACCGGCCGGAAGAACCGTCCCCGAAGTCCGGTCCCAGCCTTCGCAACATATCTAAACCATTATACCTCATTTATTCTCTTTATAATCGCATATTTATGTGTTATAATATCCCTGAAGCATACTCCACCCCTGAACACCCCAAAGGAGAAACATTATGGCAGGCACAGATCCCCCCTACCCGGCCATCGGCGACATGCCCATGCCGATCGGCTTTCGATACAAAAAAATCTATGAGCGGGGAAAACCGCAGCACGATAAGACCGACGACTTCCGCCTCCGCCATCCAAGCATGGCCGTCTCGAAGCGGGCGAAGATCTTCGCGCCCTTCGACGCCCTCAGAGGCTTCAACGATGCGGTCTCCGCCAAGAATGAAGTATATGAAAGCAGAAGAGAACTCAGTGAAGAAGACCTGGCTGAACTGAACAGTCGGATGACAGCCCTCCTCCGCCTGGTGAGCGGCGGCAAGAGGACAGAAAGAAAGCAGGTGCGGGTAACCGTAACGTACTTCGTACCCTGTACGGACATAAACAATGAAGCCTATGGCGTAAAGGGACAGTACCATACGGTCACCGGCACCTGCGTAAAGATCGATCCGGACAGAAGCCGGAGCATATTGGTCGATGACAGACGGATCCGTTTCCGCGACATCTATAATATTGAAATCTGCGAGACGTGACCGAAGCCGCTCAGCACAAAGCGCCTCAGTCCGCCCCTCCGCCGCCGCAGCCCGAACAGCTTGAGCAGCTCGAACAGGAAGACCCGCTGCTGCTCGAGCTGTCCTTATAATAATCGCGGTAAGCGGTCCGGCTGTCGTTATAATAATCGGTTAGCATGGGACAGTAATCATCGATCCAGGGAGCCGGATAGACGGAAAACGGCGTCTCCGATTTCCAGTCATTGATCATCATAAAGTATGGCCAGGTGCTGCTCTTGAGCACATCTGTCTTCAGACCTTTTTCAGAATAATAGTCCACATAATCGGTGAACATCACCCAGTCCTTTTGGTACTGCTCAAGCTCCTCTCCGGAGAGGTTTTCCCGGACACGTTTTTCAATGGACTTCTTCAGGTTCCTCTCAAATCTGGGAAGGATTCCCGTCTGAGAGGTGATTGCCTTTCGAAAGTCATCCATACTGACGGCCCCGGATGCCATCCGGCTATAGGAAGTAATGAAGCGAAGCACCTCTGATTCCGTCCAGGAGAGCTCACTCTCATTCACGACCTCGATTAAATCGCCGTTATCCGAATGAATCGCTCCTTTATAGAACATGCTGCCCAGGACCGCGTACAGAAGCTTGTCCGACTTTCCGGACTTTTTGCATCCGAAGGCAAATTCCGACGGGTCAAGACGGTCCACCCACCTGTCAGGAATATTCATATACAGATAGGGATCGTTGGCCAGCTCTTTTTCGATTCTGTCATATGCCTTCTTTGTCCGCATTTTCATGACCAATCCTGCAAGGAACAAAAAAATGAACGGGACAAAACATAATCCGATAATGATCTTTGGCAGATTGTTTCTAAGGAACCGGGAAATCGGCTTTTTCATTTCCCGCTCGACTTTGTTGCTGAGCTGGTCCGAAGACATTGGCTGCGCACCGGCGATATCGCCCCCATCCATACGGACCTTTACTTTAAAGACGCCGTCCCAGCCTTTTCCGGACACCCTGACGGTGTTCCCATTCGAGTCGGCCTTATCGAAATACTGGCCGTTCCGGACCTCCGCCGTGCATCCGTCAGGCGCGGTGACCGTCGCGGTGACTGAATCGATATGTGTGCTGAAATATGCAGGGATAAGACGAAGAACGACAAGATAATACTCATGATCGACATACTTGACTGCATCATTCAGTTCATAGCTGATCTGATACTTCCGTGTCACATCCTCACTGCGGAGATAACAGTTATACGTATAAGAATCCGCGCCATCCTGCAGCAGATAGGTGTAGTCTTCCCTTTCAGTCGACTGAAAGACCTCTTTGCACACTTTCCCGTCGATCGTGACATGCATACTCCGCTCATCGAGGCTGAAGGCCTCTTCGTCAGGCACAGCCTTGTAAATATCCTTATAGAACCGTGTGATCGATCCCGCGCAGGGCCAGCTCAAAACTGCCTTCTCCCCGGATCCGGTCGTGGATATCCCGCGGTCCGTCGAGGCTGACCTGGACAAATGCCGGCTCAAGCGAAGCCAGCTCACCCGCGATCTCATCGGAGACAAGCGTGCCATTTGTCAAAATACCAAGCCGCATTCTCCGCCGTCTCACTTCCCGCGCCAGATGAAAAAACTCCGGGTGCAGGAGCGGCTCCCCGCCGGTCAGATTGACCTGACCTTCGAAGCCATGGGATTCCAGGTAGCGGGTGTATTTGTCCAGAAGAGAAACCATCTCCTCCCATGGCATCACCGCATCGCGGTCGTCCTGGTAACAGTGCTTACAATGCAGATTGCATGGATGCAGGATGTGCCACTGCAGATAATGCCTTGGCTTCATGACCTGTTCCCGGCGAGGCATTCAAGCCCGGCCGCCATGATCGAATCGCTCAGAACGGCAAATGTCACATCAATCGAACTCTCCGGATGCCGCTCCGTAAAATCCCGGCAGGCAGAAATCGCCACGCTCCAGGCCTCCCTGAGCGGATATCCGTAAATCCCGGCCGATATGAGCGGAAACCCTATGCTCCTGCAGCCGTTCCCGACCGCCAGTTCCAGCGATTTTATGTAGGCGCTGCGGAGCAGTTCCGCCTCTCCCTGTCCGCCGCCCTGCCAGATCGGTCCGACGGCATGAATGACATATTTCGCTTTCAGATTGAAACCCGGTGTGATGACTGCCGAACCTGTCGGGCAATACCCGTACCGGTCACAGGCATCCTGCAGCTGGCGGTATCCCGCTGCCTTGAAAATGGCGCCGCACACACCGCTGCCGGCCAGAAGGCCGGAGTTGGCGGCGTTTACGATGGCATCAGTGGCCAGGTCCGTGATGCTGATCTTTTGAATAACGATTTGACTCATATCCCCCTCCTGAATCTCCGTAAAATCATAACAGTATCCCTTTTACAAAGCTTTTCCGTGAGCAGTCGGCTTCCGCTCAAAGATTCAGCGCATATTCGAATCAGCGTCGGCTGACATCATATCATGCCGGATCACCGGGGTCACTGCCCCGGAACTCATCCTTACTGACAGAGTCAATAAAAGCCGCGATATCCTCGAACACCTCATCCCCGATATGCCTCTCAACATTATACTCCTTCGAGGCCTTCAGGATATCTTCATAGATGGCATTGACAAATACATGGTTCAGCTCCGGATACAGCTTATAGAACGTGTTCTTACGGTCTGCCAGAAGCTCCTTGAACTTTGTGAAATCATCTTCCGCAAGGATCTGGAAATCCTTGCCGCCCTGCATGATGAGGACAGGTTTCTCATTCTCCAGCAGGTAATCCGCCGCGGTCTTCATTCCCATTTCCTTGAAATAGTACATCGTCGTCCCGCCTGCGAACTTCACCTTTTTCGCCTCCTCATCACTCATCTGATAGAGACCGACGAACTTCTTTGTAAAGAGTTTGTCCTCGATGATACCGATCCATCTGAGAACGGATTCGCTGTCGCTCGCCTGCTTCAGCTGCCTTACCAGGATATCTTCCAGGCGGTACGGCGTCCCGGCCATCATAATAAGCCCCTTTACATCTCCGCCTTCGCTGTCTATACGGGGCGCGAGCATAGCGCCCATGCTGTGTCCGAGAATGAAAATATTCTCCGGGTCTATGCGTCGATCCGCTTTCAGCAATTCGATCGCGCGCACTGCGTCCTCTATGGTCTCCTCTTTTACGGTAATGAGCTGTTTCAGCATTTTCCGGGCATGCGCGAAAGCTCTCTTATCATATCGGATCGAAGCGATACCGCGCAAGGCCAGTCCTTCGGCAAGGTCCCGGAACGGGGTCAGCTTCATCACCTTTTCGTCCATGTTGCTCGTGCCGGATCCATGTACCATGACAACGGCCGGCACCGGTCTTCCCACGCCGTCCGGAAGGGTAAGCAGCCCGTCCAGAGGGTACTCTGTTCCTTTTCCTACTACGATTTTTTCACTGTACATAAGCGCTTCCTCCCGAGTGGTTCATACAACTTTGCGGAATATATCTTAATACTTAAAATCCATTTCTTTCTTAAATTCATCTGCCTTTTATGATATTATTAGTAGGATGTTCATTTTTGCTCTATATGAACTCAAACAGCTTATTCAGCAGGTAACTTTTTTCACAACAAGTATCTTTCTCACAA
>CAMNDN010000078.1:0-8426 GCA_946535445.1 uncultured Lachnospiraceae bacterium | reverse complement strand
GGAGAGCATTCGCTTGACGTGTGAAAGGTCGCAGGTTCGAGCCCTGTACCTTCCATAAAAAAACGGAGAGGATTTTTCCTCTCCGTTTTTGTTTTATCTGAAGTATTCTCACTGAAGACAAGATCTCATGAACTCACCGCCAGACCGGTATAGAGCTGATAGTACTTGCCCTTCATCGCGATCAGGTCATCATGTGTTCCTCTTTCTATGATACGCCCCTGCTCAAGGACCATAATGCAGTCTGAATTTCTTACCGTCGAAAGCCTGTGGGCAATGACAAAGGATGTTCTTCCTTTCATCAGCTTATCCATGCCATCCTGAACAATGCGCTCCGTGCGGGAGTCGATCGAAGATGTCGCCTCATCAAGGATCAGTACCGGCGGGTCTGCGATCGCAGCGCGGGCTATTGCCAGGAGCTGCCTCTGACCCTGTGAAAGATTGGCGCCGTCTCCGTGAAGCATCGTGTTATATCCCTGGGGAAGACGTCTGATAAAACCATCGGCGTTGGCAAGTCTTGCCGCAGCGTAGACTTCCTCATCGGTCGCGTCAAGCTTTCCGTATCGGATATTCTCCATGACCGTAGCCGTAAAGAGATGTGTATCCTGAAGAACAATACCGAGTGATTTTCTTAAATCCGGCTTTTTGATCTTGTTTATGTTGATAGCGTCATAACGGATCTTACCGTCCTGAATATCATAGAAGCGGTTGATCAGGTTCGTGATGGTCGTCTTGCCTGCTCCGGTAGATCCTACAAAAGCTATTTTCTGTCCGGGCTTTGCATAGAGTTTAATGTCATGAAGGACCATCTTGTCATCGTCATATCCGAAATCGACACCGTCCATGACGATATCACCTTCCTGCAGCTTGTATGTGGTCGTACCTTCCGCCTTGTGGAAATGCTTCCATGCCCACCTTCCGGTATGTTCCTTCGTCTCGGTGATATTCCCTTCCTCATCCACGTTGGCATTGACCAGCATAACATATCCCTCGTCATACTCGGGCGGCTCATCAAGCAGTCTGAAAATGCGGTCCGCGCCTGCAAGGGCCATTACCACAGCATTAAGCTGCTGAGAAATCTGATTGATCGGCATGGAGAAGCTTTTATTGAAGGTCAGAAAAGACGCAAGTTTTCCGACCGTAAAGCTCCCATGTCCAAAGATGGCGAGTGCGCCGCCGACGACCGCACACAGCACATAACTGAGATTACCCAGCTGCGCATTGATCGGAGCAAGAATATTCGCGAAGCGGTTGGCCTTATTGGCACTGTCAAAAAGCTGATCGTTCAATGCATTAAATTCCTCAATGGATTCATCTTCATGATTGAACACCTTGACGACTTTCTGACCGGATATCATCTCCTCAATATATCCGTTCACCTTACCGATATCCCTCTGCTGCTTCACGAAATAGCGTCCTGACTGTCCTGCGACCTTGCCGCTGGCGAAAATTGTCAGAGCGACCATAACAAGCGTCAGACAGGTGAGAGGGACACTCAGTATGACCATGGAGACAAATACCGAGACGATCGTGATCAGACTGTTGAGGAATTGCGGCATACTCTGGCTGACCATCTGGCGCAGTGTATCAATGTCATTGGTATAGAGGGACATAATATCGCCGTGACTGTGCCTGTCAAAATACCGGATCGGCAGGCTCTCCATATGTTCGAACATTTCCAGACGCAGATCACGCATTGTCCCCTGAGAGACATAGACCATGATCTTCTGATAAGTAAAAGAAGCCGCGACTCCGATCGCGTAAAACAAAGCGACGCGAAGGATTGCCTGAAGAAGCGGTCCGAAGTCATCACTACCGGTCTCGATCATCGGTTGAATATACCCGTCTATCAGTTTCTGAATGAACAGAGTCCCCTGGACATTCGCCAGGACCGCAGTGAAAATGCACAGGATGACCAGTACGATCTGCAGCTTGTATCTTGAGAGCACATATCCCATCAGGCGTCTGAAAATAACCGGTGCATTATCCACCTTTACTTTCACGCCACGTACCTGCCGGCCGCTCCCGCTGCTTTTTCTGGCTTTTTCGAACTCCTCGGCACTCATCTCGGCATTCTGGTTCTTTTCATTTTTTGCCATCAGCGGGCACCTCCCTTCATATCGAAATCACCGCCGCCTGCTGTCTGTGTCTCATATACTTCACGATAGATATCATTTGTCCTGAGAAGATTTTCCGGTGTGTCAAATCCTGATATTGCCCCCTCGTGCATAACGATGACCCTGTCCGCATTCTCTACGGACGATACCCGCTGGGCAATGATAAATTTGGTCGTTCCCGGTATGTACTCCTTCATGGCTTTCCGGATCTTCGCGTCTGTCGCCGTATCGACCGCAGAAGTCGAATCATCGAGGATCAGGACTTTCGGCTTCCGTATCAGAGCGCGTGCGATACACAGTCTCTGCCGCTGCCCGCCGGAGACATTCGTACCGCCCTGCTCGATCCACGTATGATATCCGTCCGGAAGACGCTCGATAAATTCATCCGCACAGGCCATACGGCAGGCTTCTATGCACTCCTCCTCCGTAGCGTTCGGATCTCCCCACCTGAGATTATCAATAATGGTCCCGGAAAACAGGACATTTTTCTGCAGAACAACGGAGACCTGATCGCGGAGCGTCACCAGATCATATTCCCGCACATCCTTTCCTCCGACACATACCGAACCTTCCTGAACATCATACAGGCGGGAAATGAGATTCACCAGAGATGACTTGGCGGAACCCGTTCCGCCGATCACGCCGATCGTCTCTCCGGACTGAATATGCAGATCGATATCTTTGAGGACCCATTCTCCGTCCCCCTGTCTGTAGGAAAAATTGACATGGTTAAAGTCAACGCTCCCATCCTTTATTTCCATAACAGGATTTTCCGGATTCGTGATGTCCGGCTCCTCATTGATGACCTCGGCAATACGCTGTGCGGACGCTGTCGACATGGTGATCATAACGAATATCATGGCGAGCATCATGAGGGACATGAGAATATTCATACAGTATGCAAGGAGCGACATAAGCTCACCGGTCGTCAACTCATTCTGAACGATCATATGAGCTCCGATCCAGGAAATCGTGAGCATAACAGTATAGACCGTGCCCATCATGATCGGCATGTTAATAATGACATTGTTCTCCGCTTTTACGAAAAGATTATAGACATTGACAGCCGCATTTGCGAACTTATCATTTTCATATTCCTCACGGACATAAGCCTTGACCACACGGATGGCACTTACATTTTCCTGAACGCTCTCGTTCAGGGCGTCGTATTTTTTAAATACCATCTGGAAATATTTCGTAGCCCGTCTCATGATCAGCAGGAGAACAATTCCCAGCGCTACAACAGCGATAAGATAGATCGATGCAATTCGCCTGTTGATTATAAAGGCCATGACCATGGCCACGATCATGGAGAACGGAGCGCGGATCGCCATACGAAGCATCATCTGATAAGCATTCTGGATATTTGTCACATCCGTAGTGAGACGGGTCACAAGACCGGATGTCGAGAACTTATCAATATTTGAAAACGAAAATCTCTGGATATTGGCATACATTGCCTTTCGAAGATTTCTTGCAAATCCGGTCGCCGCCTTTGCGCCGAACCATCCTCCTGCCGCACCGAAGAAAAGACCCGCCAAAGCCAGAAGAAGCATCCGGAGGCCGATCACCAGAATGTGATGCATATCCCCTTTATTAACGCCATTGTCTACAATCGAAGCCATGAGGAGCGGTATCATCGTCTCGACGACGACCTCCCCGATCATACTGGCAGGAGTAAGGACGGATGCCGCCCTGAACTCTTTCAGCTCACTTCCGAGTGTGGCCAGCACACTTCTCTGAGCCTTATTTTCTTTCATATACATACACCTCATAAATGAAAATATCGCTCCCAAAGTACATGAACAGGGCAGAAAGAAAGCTTTTCGCATGAATCATACCTGCGTGCCGCCGTTCAGGGGAGCGTGGTCTTCCTATACATCTTAGCATGATTATATACAAGATGCACCACCTATTTTGTTAATAACAGTTAAATACTTCCCCACATTTTTGGATCTGTCAGTATCTTTTTCTTGCACGAACTTCACAGTCGGTGTATTATTGTTTCAGTTAACCGAAAGCACACAGCGATTTGCTATGTCTGCGGCAAGGAAGCCGGGGCGGGGCAGATTTCTGATGTGCGTTTTTTATGATTTTAAAGGGGATAATTCCATGAACTTATTACTTCCAGAGGGTTACGACCCGCACATGACCGTTCGCGATACGCAGAACGCCATCAAATTCATAAGAGATACTTTTCAGAAGGAATTCGGCCGCGAAATGAATCTCGAGCGTATTTCCGCTCCTCTTTTCGTGGATCAGGCCTCCGGTCTGAACGATAACCTGAACGGTGTGGAAAGGCCTGTCCAGTTCGATATTAAATCGGTGCCGGGCCAGACGTACGAGGTCGTTCAGTCTCTTGCGAAATGGAAAAGATTCGCGCTGAAGAAATACGGTTTCAAGCCCGGTGAAGGTCTCTATACCAATATGAACGCTATCCGCCGTGACGAAGATCTCGATAATCTTCACTCATGCTATGTTGACCAGTGGGACTGGGAAATGGTGATCCGCAAGGCGGACCGTACCCCGCAGGTCCTTCATTCCGTCGTCCAGAATATCTTTAAGATCATCAAGCATATGGAGCACGAAGTATGGTACAAGTGGCCGGATGCTGTCTATCACCTGCCGGATGAAATATTCTTCATCACTACGCAGGAGCTTGAGGAGAGATGGCCGGACAAGACCCGTAAAGAGCGTGAAAATCTCATCACCAAAGAAAAGGGAGCTGTTTTCATCGAGAAAATCGGCTGGCCGCTGGCAGATGGAGAACCCCACGACGGACGCGCACCGGATTATGATGACTGGAACCTGAACGGAGATATCATTTTCTGGTTCAAGCCGCTTGAGTGCGCGCTCGAAATCTCCTCCATGGGCATACGCGTGAGCGAGGAATCCATGCTTGCACAGCTTGAGCAGGCCAACTGCCAGTACAGAAAAAAACTGCCTTACCACAAAATGCTCCTGAACGGCGAACTTCCGTATTCAATCGGCGGAGGCATCGGCCAGTCCCGCCTCTGCATGCTGCTTCTGGGACGTGTTCATATCGGTGAAGTCCAGGCTTCTATCTGGCCGGAAGATATGAGACTGGCGTGTGCCGAAAAAAATGTGACACTTCTCTGATCGTTGTGTCATCCGTTAAAAATCTGACAGACTGAAAACTGCCGCTTGACCGGATCCTGCGAACATCGCTGTCCTCCGTGTCATGCGGCAGTTTTTACATTTTCATCGGCAGACGAACATGCGCTCAAGTTCTTCTCTGGCCTGCCTTATTTCTCCGGCTTCCCGCTCGGTGATCCGGTCCGGACTTGTCCTGGCAATCTTCTTCTGAAGATTGCCGAGCCGGGCTTTTATATCCTGATACTGACGTCTGTCCATCGTATTTTTCCGGCTTTCCAGCTCATTCTGCACCGCATAGGCGTAGCTTTCCGCCTGATTTCGTATATCCACCAGTTCCTGCTGACGCGCATCTTCGTTTTCGTAGCGCGCGGCATCCGCTCTTGCCCTTCTGATCTCTTCTTCAGTCATGTTGGTACTGGACGTGATCGTGATAGCCTGCTGCCTTCCCGTCCCAAGATCTTTCGCCGAGACCTGTACGATTCCGTTGGCGTCTATGTCAAATGTCACTTCGATCTGCGGGACCCCGGCAGGTGCACGGCGTATGCCGTCAAGTCTGAAACTTCCGAGCATCTTGTTATCCCTGCAGAATCTTCTTTCTCCCTGATATACCTTTATGTCAACAGCTCTCTGGAACGGTGCGGCAGTGGTGAAAATCTGACTGTGCCTTGTCGGAATGGTCGAATTTCTCTCAATCAGTCTGCTTGCCACGCCGCCGACCGTCTCGATGGACAGAGACAAAGGCGTAACGTCCATAAGGACAATAGCCGCAGCCTGAGATGACCTGGAGACCTCAGCTCCCAGTTTTCCTCCCTGTATTGCAGCGCCCATGGCAACGCACTCATCCGGATTGATATTCCGGCTCGGTTCCTTCCCCAGAAGAATACGGACCTTTTCGGCTACTGCAGGTATGCGGGTAGAGCCGCCGACAAGAAGCACTCTGTCAATCTGACGGGGCGTCAGATGAGCATCGGAAATCGCGTTCAACACAGGCTTTTCACAACGATTCACGAGATCTGATGTCAGGCGGTTAAAAGTCTCCCGTGTGACCGTCATCTCCATATGCAGAGGTTCGCCGTTCTTTATGGTCAGGAACGGAAGGTTGACCGAGTAGGATGTGGCGGCAGAAAGTGCTTTCTTACATTTTTCCGCCTCCTCGACCACACGCTGCATGGCGGTACTATCTTTCCCGATATTCACGCCGGTCTGATTTCTGAACGTATTGACCATGTAATCTCTCAGTCTCAGATCCCAGTCATTCCCCCCGAGCATATTGTCGCCGGCCGTCGCCAGTACTTCGATCACATTATCTCCTATACGTATGATCGAAACGTCAAATGTGCCCCCTCCCAGATCAAAGACCAGAACGGTCTGAGTCTCCCCGTGATCCAGTCCGTAGGCAAGTGCCGCAGCCGTCGGTTCATTGATGATCCTGCGAACGTTAAGACCGGCGATACGTCCCGCATCCTTGGTCGCCTGTCTCTGGGCATCGCTGAAATAAGCCGGAACCGTAATGACCGCATCATAGACCGGCTCCCCGATATAATCTTCCGCATCCTTCTTCAGTTTCATCAGGATCATGGCGGATATTTCCTGGGGCGTCATGGATTTTCCGTCAATGTTCCTTCTCCAGTTCGTTCCCATCTCGCGCTTTATGGATGAGATCGTACGGTCCGGATTCACAGCAGCCTGCCTTCTGGCAAGCTCGCCGACCAACCGTTTTCCGTCTTTCGTAAAGGCAACGACAGAAGGGGTAGTCCTCCCCCCCTCCTTGTTGGCAATGACCGTAGCACGGTCCGCCTCCATTACAGCCACGCAGCTGTTGGTAGTACCCAGATCTATACCGATTGTTTTAGACATACGATATGCCTCCGTATTACTGAATATTTTTCGAATCTGTGAAAATTACGTGTTCATCATAGACTCGCGTCACGAAAATTCTGCGTCAGAGATTAAAAATACTCATTGACCCGACCGCTCATCACAGGGGATCATTTGATTTACCCGCTTCATAGGATATGATCAAATCGACCACCTTGTCGTATGACAAAGTCCCATCGGTCTGTCCATGAGACTTCAGCCAGTTGTCATTAAAGCTTTCCGTTGCTTCCGATACTTTTCCTTCATGCCTGTCCCAGAAAGCATTATTGTGTTTCAGGTCCCTGTTACAGCTTTGGTCCAGCGTCCCGGCAAGCTCTTTCCATGCCTCGTAATCCCTTCGATAGAGCTCATTTCCGCAGTAGACCCATGCGGAAAGATATCCGCTGTAGAGAAGATCGGCGTCATCCGTGCCGGTACATGCAAGATAAGCACAGAAATTGGCCTGATTCTCCTGCATCACACCCTTGAGATGAGAAAGTTCATGACACATCGTAAAAGGGATATTGTACTGTGTCATATCTGTATTATAGTTTGCTTCTATCGTATACGCAGAATAGATTCCGGTCAGATTCGAATAAGAAAGAAGCTGGGAGAACAGGACCGGCTTTGCCTTCGGGAACCATCCTCCGAGATACGGATATTTCTCTCCCAGGATCAGCATGGCCTGCCGGGCACGTTCACGGACATTCTCATCGCACACCATGATCCCTTCATCATTTCTCGGCACCCGGGCACTCAGGGAATTAGCCTTCTCCACCAGCATGCTGCATACTTCCTTCAGCTCATCCGTCGTATAACTGCCCTGTCCGAATCCGTATACAGCAGCAAAGGATGTTCGGTAAAAATAGGCATCCTGGTTACATTCATAAAGAAAAAAAATCAGTGACGCGATCAGCAGAGCCGCAAGTACTTCGTCCCTCCCGTAAAGTTTTCCGGTCTCATGCAGTTTCACATTGCCAGCTATGATGCGTACGATCAGGATGACCGCCGATATGATCAGCAGATAAATCAGAATTTCCACGAGTGAAAATCCGAATAAGGAAGAAAGCCTTCCGAGTGAATTCACCCAGAAGGCATTAAAATGGTCCGCATATACATCTGCAAATTGCGGTATTTCTCTGACGCCCAGCCTCATAATCAGAGCCAGAGCGCAGAGAACTGCTGATAAAACAAATTTCTTCAAGTCCCGTCTCCGCTCAATGTAGATTACAGGGATTCAAAGGAAGCATCGGCGACATCATCATCTTCCTCATAAATCCATTCCACATCTTCGTAATCGTCCTCTTCAGGTTCGTCTTCTTCCTCGAAGTCATCATC
>CAMNDN010000077.1:0-8491 GCA_946535445.1 uncultured Lachnospiraceae bacterium | reverse complement strand
TTTGCGGCGGAGAGCCATGTAGACCGTTCGATCAAGGATCCGGGCGTATTTGTAAAGACCAATGTCCTCGGAACACTGACCATGCTGAACGCTGCGAGAGCGGCCTGGGAGAAGGAAGACGGAACGTATCCGGAAGGCAAGAAATTCCTTCATGTCTCCACTGACGAGGTCTACGGATCTCTTTCAGACCCGACAGAGTATTTCTATGAGACAACGCCGTACGATCCGCACAGCCCGTATTCAGCCAGCAAGGCTTCCTCGGACTTCATGGTCAAGGCTTTCATGGATACCTACAAGTTCCCTGCCAACATCACCAACTGCAGCAATAACTACGGACCGTATCAGTTCCCGGAGAAACTGATCCCGCTCATGATCAATAATGCTCTCCACGGCAAGGCTCTTCCGATCTATGGCGACGGTAAGAATGTCCGTGACTGGCTCTATGTGGAAGATCACTGCAAGGGGATTGACATGGTCCAGGAGAAGGGAAGACTTTTTGAGACCTATAATATCGGCGGCCACAATGAGAGAGAGAACATCCAGATCGTAAAGACGATCATCTCCACACTTCAGGAAGAGCTTACCGATGACGATCCGAGAAAAGCTCTTGTATCCGAAGATCTCATCACATATGTCACAGACCGCAAGGGACATGACCGCAGATATGCCATCGCGCCGGACAAGATCAAGGCGGAGATCGGCTGGTATCCGGAGACATGCTTCGAGGAAGGCATAAAGAAGACGATCCGCTGGTATTTCGATCATCAGGAGTGGATGGAGCACGTGACGAGCGGCAATTATCAGAAATATTATGAGGATATGTACGCAGGACGCTGATGAAGCGCTTCGCTTGAGACAGAGATACAGTATGGATGCAGCTGTCGGGGGCAGCCGCTTAATAAGAATGCTGTGCACCATGATAAAAAGGAGAATGTGACATGAAGGGAATTATTCTTGCAGGCGGTTCCGGAACCAGACTTTATCCGTTGACGAAGGCAATGAGCAAGCAGATGATGCCTGTATACGACAAGCCGATGATCTACTATCCGCTTTCGACCCTGATGCTTGCGGGAATCAGAGATGTGCTGATCATATCCACACCTCGTGATCTTCCGGCATTCGAAGAACTTTTCGGCTCCGGCGAGCAGCTGGGAATGCACTTTGAATATGCGGTGCAGGAAGTGCCGAGGGGACTTGCCGACGCGTTCATTATCGGGGCGGACTTTATCGGAGATGACAGAGTCGCTCTTGTTCTCGGCGACAATATTTTCTACGGTCAGAGTTTTTCCAGGGTTCTTAAGGAAGCAGCGGCCAGAGAGAAAGGGGCTACGATTTTCGGCTATTATGTAAAGGATCCGTCCGAGTATGGCGTTGTGGAGTTCGATGAGAACGGAAAAGCCATCTCGATAGAGGAAAAACCGAAGTATCCGAAATCAAAATATGCAGTCCCGGGACTCTATTTCTATGACAATGATGTCGTGGAGATCGCCAGAAATGTCAAGCCTTCGGCAAGAGGAGAAATCGAAATCACTTCCATTAACAATGAGTATCTCCGCAGGGGAGATCTCTATGTGGAGACTCTCGGCAGAGGCTTTGCATGGCTCGATACCGGCAACCATGATATGCTTCTCGATGCCGCGGATTTCGTGGCCGCTTTCCAGAAGCGCCAGGGAATGTATATTTCCTGCATCGAGGAGATCGCCTTCAGACGGGGATTTATCGATGCGGAGCAGCTCAAAAAGCTGGCGCAGCCCCTCATGAAGACGCATTACGGACAGTATCTCATGGATATAGCGGAAGGACTGTAAAAAGAGAGGGAAGAAATGGGTAAGATTACTGTTGAGACATGTGATATAGAAGGACTTAAAATAATTACACCTGCTGTTTACGGAGACAAGCGCGGCTATTTCATGGAGACTTATAATTATAATGATTTTGCCGCCGCCGGGATCGATTATCAGTTCGTGCAGGACAATCAGTCCAGTTCCGTAAAAGGTGTTCTGCGCGGGCTTCATTTTCAGATCAATTACCCGCAGGATAAGCTTGTCCGCGTCGTGAAGGGTGAGGTCTTTGACGTAGCGGTGGATCTGAGAGAAGGTTCCGAAACGTACGGAAGGTGGTTCGGCGTACTTCTTTCGGACGAGAACAAAAAACAGTTCTTTATCCCGAAGAATTTTGCGCACGGCTTTGTCGTCCTGAGCGATGAGGCGGAGTTCTGCTACAAGTGCACGGATTTCTATCATCCGAATGATGAGGGCGGACTTGCGTGGAACGATCCCGATATCGGTGTGGAATGGCCGATTCCGGAAGGAATGGAACTCAATCTGTCCGATAAGGATCAGAAGTGGGGAAGCTTTAAGGAATATACCGAAAAATATCACGGGAAATAAAATCTTTGAAAGGGGCTGCATACAGGCAGCCTCTTTCTTTATGTCAGGATGTTTTGAAGCCGCCTCCTTTTTATGCTTTCCCTTCGTTGCATTTTCGGATCATGTTCTCTCAACTTGCGTATGGCGTCTTTCAATGCTATAATAAAGCGATTATGCTTACTTTTAAGCAAACTTACTGACACAAGGAGCACATGATATGTCTAAGAAACAAAAGCTGGCTGCCGCGTGCGGTCTTCTGCTTGTAATTCTCCTGAATATCGGTATTTTGAACTGGAGCGGCGCACAGGGACGGGAACTTGCCGGAAAGATGACGGTGAGCTCCGATATCTCCGATCATGTACAGGTATTTTATTCGGGACCGGAAAATGCGTATGCGGAAAGTATGAGTACCCTGGCAGCCTATCCTGCGGAGGGAGAGCAGATCGGGTCGGCGTGTGAGATCGATTTTACAGCCGGTTCTTCCGCGACTTTTATCAGGGTCGACTTCGGAGCGGCCCGTGGAAGCTGGGAAATTCGGGATCTTTCTGTTTCGTACGGAGACGTTGTCGATACGATCGATCTCAGGGATGCAGCGTCAGACAGTGTAAAGACGGACATTTCAGAGTGCGTATACAGAGACGGGGTCCTTCACGTTGAGACGAAGGACGGCGATCCGCACATCATTATTCCGGTCGAGCTCGTGCAGACAAGGGCTGCGGCAGAAAGCGACGCGGCCAGGTCCAACTGGATCGTCCGGATCCTTGCGCTGGCTCTTCTGGACGGCGCCTGTGTCTTCGCATTTATCTTCCGCAGAAAATTGTTCACGCTGCCGGTGGAGATCTTCGAGAACAGAAAGCTGATTTTTAAACTTGCGAGCAACGACTTCAGGACCAAGTATGCCGGATCTTATCTGGGCATTTTCTGGGCTTTTGTCCAGCCGGTCGTCACGGTACTCGTTTACTGGTTCGTCTTCTCCGTCGGTTTCAGGAGCGGACGCGTGGCCGAAGTTCCTTTCGTTGTCTATCTGGTCTCCGGTATTGTTCCGTGGTTCTATATTCAGGATCTCATGAATTCCGGTACGAACGCGCTCATTGAGTACAGTTATCTGGTCAAGAAGGTCGTCTTCAAGATCAGCGTCCTCCCGATGGTGAAAGCGATCTCAGCCCTTTTCGTCCATGCTTTCTTCATCGTGCTGACCGTCGTGATCTGCGCCCTGTACAGAATATGGCCGAGTGTTTATACATTCCAGGTCGTTTACTATTTCTTCTGTATGTTCGTGTTCGGTCTCGGCATCACATACGGGACCTGTGCGATCGTGATCTTCTTCCGCGACCTGTCGCAGATCATTAATATTATTCTGCAGATCGGTGTCTGGACGATTCCGATCATGTGGAACCTGGATATGGTGCCGACCAGGTATCAGTTCATTTTTAAGATCAACCCGATGTTCTATGTCATAAACGGTTACAGACAGTCATTTTACGGTCATACCTGGTTCTGGCAGGACCTGAAACTGACCATATATTTCTGGGCCGTGACCATGGTACTTTTCGTGATAGGCTCTGTTATCTTCAAGAGACTGAAGATCCACTTCGCGGATGTACTCTGATGAGTTGAAAAGGAGCATATTACTATATGATTGAAACAGAAAAAGTTCCGGAAATGAGCGGGAAGGAAAAAGAGGACAGCGGAAAAAAAATTGCCGCCCTCCAGGTCACACATCTCTCCAAGATGTACAGACTTTATGACAAACCGTCGGACAGATTGAAAGAGGCACTGGGCCTTACCAGACAGAAGCGATATCATGAACTTTACGCGCTGAATGATGTCAGTTTTGTGGTGAACCGCGGGGAGACGGTGGGCATTATCGGAACGAACGGTTCCGGAAAGTCAACGATCCTGAAAATCATAACAGGTGTTCTGTCTCCGACTGCAGGCGATGTGAAGGTGAACGGAAGGATATCTGCCCTTCTGGAGCTGGGTGCAGGCTTCAACATGGAATATACCGGTCTTGAAAATGTCTATCTGAACGGAACGATGATGGGATTCTCCAGAGAGGAGATCGAGGAGAGAATCCCGGAGATCCTTTCATTTGCCGATATCGGAGACTTCATTAACCAGCCGTGCAAGACCTACTCGAGCGGTATGTTCGTCCGTCTGGCATTTGCCGTCGCCATCAATATCGATCCGGAAATCCTGATCGTTGACGAGGCCCTTTCGGTCGGCGATGTATTTTTCCAGGCCAAATGCTACCACAAGTTCGAAGAATTCAAGAAACAGGGGAAGACGATCCTTTTCGTCAGCCATGACCTTGGAAGTATTTCCAAATACTGTGACAGAGTCATCCTTCTCAATAAGGGCGTCAAGATGAGCGAGGGCAATCCCAAGGAAATCGTGGATCTTTACAAAAAGCTTCTTGTCCACATAGGGGACGGTGAAGAGGCGGAGCAGGAAGAATCTTCCGAGGATGAACTCACTCCGGAGGAGAAGGAGAGGAAAGCTCTCGACGATGGCGGCCTGACAGGAGGTCTGCCCAAAAATCCGAACACGCTGGAATACGGTGAAGGCCACGCGACAATTGTCCATGTCTCGACGACGGATGCGGCGGGCAATGTCTCGAGTTCCATCGAGAAGGGGACAGATTTCTATATAAGAATGAGAGTCCGGTTCAACAAGGACGTGAGTGAGCCGATTTTCGCGTATACGTTCAAGAATCTGCAGGGTACGGAAATTTCCGGTACCAATACCATGTTCGAGGGAATTCCCGTCGGACCGAGAAAAGCGGGAGATGATATTCTTATCACGTTTAAGCAGAAGATGGATCTGCAGGGGGGAGAGTACCTGCTCTCCTTCGGCTGCACAGGTTATATGGACGGTGATTTCAGAGTCTTTCACCGGCTGTACGACATCCTGAATGTCACCTGTGTTTCGCCCAAGAACACGGTCGGTTTTTATGATATGAATTCTCAGATCACTGTGAAGCTGCTGAACGACTGAGCAGGATGACGGGCAGGGATCCGGTTTGGAATGATGTCAGCGGCCGCTGACCCGTCCTCCGCTTTCGTTTCGGGAGCGGGCAGGTGGCGAAACGGATTGCGAGTGTACGCTTTACAATGGAGAAGATATGGATTACAGAGAGATTATCGGAAATGTCGTTTTAAATACGGAGGATTATCCCGGACAGGATCTTTATTCTGACGGAGCGATCGAGGATGTTCTTCTTGACATCGCGATGAATACCGATCCCGCGGATTTCGACAGGGTCGTAGAGGAACGGAAGAACTGGCCGATCATGTATCATTTTTCCTCGATCCGTACCAATATTATGAGCTGGATGCCCATTACGGGAAGTATGAAGGTCCTGGAAATCGGATCCGGATGCGGAGCGATCACAGGCACGATCGCGCAGAAAGCGGGCAGTGTCACCTGTGTGGAGCTTTCCAGAAAAAGAAGTCTGATCAATGCCTACAGGAACCGGGAAAAAGATAATATCGAGATCAGGCTCGGCAATTTCGAGGATGTCGAAAAGAAGCTGGATACGGACTATGACATGATCACGTTGATCGGTGTCTTCGAGTATGCACAGGGGTATATCTCCTCCGCGGACCCCTACCATGATTTTCTCTCGATCATTCTCCGCCATCTGAAGCCGGGCGGACAGCTGGTCATGGCCATTGAGAACCGCCTGGGCATGAAATATTTTGCCGGAGCGACAGAAGATCACAGCGGACAGTATTTCGAGGGCATGGAAGGATACAGCGATACCAGCCGGGCCAGGACATTTGCAAAACCCGAACTGGAGGAGATCCTCTCCGGGTGCGGACTGTCTGATTACACGTTTTATTATCCATATCCGGACTACAAGTTCCCGATGTCCATTTATTCGGATTACTACCTTCCCAAACGCGGAGAACTGCGCACGAATCTGGCCAACTTTGACCGGGAGAGAATGATCCTGTTCGATGAGACACAGGCTTTCGATTCGCTTGTGGACAGCGGACTTTTCCCGCTTTTTTCCAACTCATTTCTGGTCGTAGCACGGGGAGGTAAAGCATGATCATTTTTACGAAATATTCCAATGACCGCCGTCCCGAGCTCATGATCCGAACGGACATCGCGGAGGAAGGCGGAGTAAGAACTGTCATAAAGGCTGCCGCGGATCCCCGGGCAGCTGCGCATATAAACGGACTTGCAGAGAGCTATGCGGGACTTGGGAAGCTTTATGCGGGGACGAAATTTATTCCCAATCGCTGCACGGCAGGGGAAGGTTCCTGCACATTTGAATACCTGCAGGGAGTTACCTTTGAGGAGCAGATGGATGCTCTCCTTGATACGCCTGACGAGCTTGCGCTGGCAGTCAGGGCTTATTTTGACGAGCTCCTGAAGGCGGCGGATACGACATTTGTCCCGACAGAAAAATACAGGGAAGTCTTCGGGGACATCATCACATCGGATGACAGGGCATTTTCTGTCTCCAATATCGATATGGTATTCAATAATATAATTGTCAGGGATGGATGGAATGTGATCGATTACGAGTGGACATTCCCTTTTTCCGTGCCGGTAAATTTTGTGATCTGGAGAGCCTACCACTATTATGTGGATGTAAATATGAAGCGGGCCTGCCTTCGCGGTTATGATCTTCTCTCCGCGTACCATATTACAGAGAGCGACATAGAAGCGTTCGACCGGATGGAAAAAAATTTCCAGGCCTATGTGACCGGTACGAAAGTGCCGCTGCGTGAGCTTTACCCGGACATTTCTCCGGGATATGTCGTGATCGGCGAGCTATGGGAGGCATACCGCGAAAAGAACAAAACAAGGCTGGTCACACTTTTCCCGCAGATGAACGGAACTTTCTCGGCGGAGAATATGATCACGACTTTCTCGGAGCCTCTGGGTATCTATAAGAGGACCGTCAGACTGGGCGGGGCTCCCCGTCTTCGTATTGACCCGACCGAGAGTGCGGTCATCGTACATGTGAACAGTATTACTGCGGACGGGACGATCCTTGACCTGAAGAAGGCTGACCTGAACGGAATTCTTCTGGGCGATAACGATATGATTTTTACTCAGGAAGATCCATGCTTTATTCTGAATGATATCCCTGAGGGAGCGGAGAGCGTCGCCATCGATATGGTGGTCAGGCCGCTTGGCGAGGAGTTCTTCGCTGCATGGCAGAAACTGGGCAGCAGGGTAAAGGATGCTGAGGCAGACAGGAATGCTCTCATACGGAAAGTGGAGGAGCAGGATGCCCGGATAGCGGAAATGCGCCGGTCGCGGCTGCTTGTAAATGACGTTTTCAGAGGAAAGAGCCGCGCGATCCGGGATCTGGGATCCACGAAGGCCATGCGCCTCTACCGCAGGATGAGGTCAGGAATCAGGCGCAGCGACCCGATCGGCAATGTGCTGCCGAGACTGGACGGAGAAGAGTCCGGTATTCTCTGCAGTTTTGATAATGTGACGGCCCATGACCGGTATCTCCTGATGAAGGGCTGGGTCTTCGACAAAGTCTTTGAAAATGAGAACCTGTACGTTTTCGACGGGCAGGGAAAAGAGGTCGAATGCAGTATTCTGCGAACAGTCAGAAATGATGTGGCCGGCCACCTGAAGATCGACAGGGAAAGAAGACCGGGTTTTGAGATCCGTATCCGCTACAGCCGTATCACGAAACTGCCCCTGATCCTCAGGATCGAGAATCCGCGGGGCTATATTGAGATGCCGGTGCCGGGCGTAGAGGAGACTGATATTACAAAAGGCAGGAGCGGTGAGATCACATATACGGCTACAGATACACAGCCCATGGAATATGACGATTATGCCTCAAGGCACCGCGCGCTGCACAGTGAGCTGAAAAGCCAGAGAAAAGAAAGATTCCCGTATGCGCCGGTCGTCAGCTTCTGTATACCGGTCTATAACGTTTCCACGAGAAATCTGAGGAAAATGATCGAATCGCTGCTGTCCCAGAGCTATCGGGGAACGGAAATCTGTATCGCGGACGGAAGCAGCGGCAGCGAGACGGAGGAATTTATAAGGGAGAATTACGGAAGCGAGACCAGGATCGTCTATATAAAGAGAGAGCCGGACCCGGTGACCGCCCAGAATCTTACGGAAGCCATTCG
>CAMNDN010000076.1:0-8536 GCA_946535445.1 uncultured Lachnospiraceae bacterium | reverse complement strand
TCCGATCGATCTGGATATTCCCCGTGACCGCAAAACAGCAGAAACATCAATAACTATCGATGTTTCTGCTGTTTTGGGTTTTACTGCCCTGATTGATTGCTCAACATTTTTCTATGCTTCTGCGGGAATCCGCACCTTTTTATGTTCCACCGTAAGGACTGAAGAAAGCAGCCGTTTTGTATACTCCTGCTCCGGTTTTTGAATGATCCGGCTGGTTACTCCCTCCTCCACGACACGTCCTCTGTAAAGCACATAAGTGCGGTCGCAGAAACTGCTCACAAGAGCAAGATCATGGGAAATAAACAGATAAGAAATACCAGTTTCGTGACGTATATTGTTAAGTAGCTCCACTACCTGCGCCTGTACCGATACGTCCAGCGCGCTGGTCGCTTCATCACAGATCAGGAGGCGGGGCTTCTGCGCGATCGCACGGGCAATGGCGGCCCGCTGGCATTCGCCTCCGCTCACTTCACGCGGATAGGCATCAACAAAGCGTTTTTCAAGGCCGACTACTTTCAGGAGACGTTCGATCTCGGCATCCTGCTCTGCCCTGCTGCTCATAACCGGCTTCAGAGCGTCACGGATACTGGTGCCGAGGGTCAGCCGAGGATCAAAAGATGAACGCGGTTCCTGAAAGATCATTTTCATATCACGGTATGCTTTTCGCAGCACGGCGCCGTTTGCTTTCGTCAGTTCCGTCCCGCAAAAATGTACGGAGCCGCTGTCCGGAAGAATGAGGCGCGTGATGATCCTGGCAAGGGTAGACTTGCCGCAGCCGCTTTCCCCGACAATCCCTACGCATTCGTTCTCATCGACGTGCAGGGACACATCGTCAAGCGCGGTAAATCGCTGTCCGCCGCGCTCACGAAACGATTTTCTGACATTTTTCACTTCAAGGACGGACTCAGCCATCGACCGGCACCTCCTTCGGACAAAGTGTCCAGTGCTCGCCACCGACAATATGACGTTCCATGCTGCAGGATGCGCAATCCGGCGATGATTTTTCGCAGCGAGGGGCAAAGGCACAGCCCGTCTCCGAAAACACATCCGGCCGCTTGCCGGGGATCCCTTTGGGCGGTTCGCCGTCCAGAGTCGGAATTGCCTCCATCAAAGCCCTCGTATACGGGTGGGCGGACTGATACAGAACTTCTTCTTTCGGACCGTACTCCACTATTCGTCCGCCGTACATTACTGCGACGCGGTCAGCCATTTTCGCTACCACGCCCATATTGTGCGTGATAAGAAGAATGCACGTGCCGAAAGTATCCCGAAGACGCATCAGTTCATCCACGATCTGCGCCTGTACCGTCACATCCAGCGCGCTGGTAGGTTCGTCGCAAAGAAGGACATCCGGTTCCAGTGCCATGGCGAGAGCGATCGCGACGCGTTGATTCATTCCACCGGAAAGCTGCGCCGGACAGCTGTTCAGAATACGCTGAGGATCTGTAAATTCCAGTGTTTTCAGGATAGCTGCTGCCTTTTCAGCCGCCTGCGCCTTACTGACGGAATTATCATGGGCACGCAAGGCCTCATAGAACTGCACACGGATCTTCCGGATCGGGTCAAGAGACGCGCCGGGTTCCTGGAACACGACGCCAATTCCCTTCCCTCTCATCTCGCGAAGCTGTTGTCTGGTCATATTTTTCAGATTCACGCCTCGAAAACTTACGCTTCCTTCCGGGATCTCCACGCGGCCGGGAAGCTGCATGATCGCGTGCAGAAGCGTACTTTTCCCGCAGCCGGATTCACCGATGATACATGTGATCTTTCCCGCATGAAGAGCAAGATCCACATCACGCAGTGTCAGCGACTTTGCTTCCGGATAACGAACGGAAAGAGAAGAAATGTTCAGCAGTTCATTTCCTTCCATGCTCATCACTCCTTTAAAAGCCGCCGGTGACATTCCGCCCCGGCGGCTCAGATACTCACTGTGGTTCCGGGTTTATTTTACGCAGGTCTCATAGGTAATATGATAATAATCCACCGGAGACTGTACAAGACCTTCGACCGTATCTTTCATAGCCATATACATATTCAGATGATACATATTGACGACATGATTTTCCGCAAGAACGATCTTATCGATCTCGGAGGCAAGTTCCGCACGCTTTTCAGTATCAAATTCCACCGCTAGCTCAGCTGCCAGAGCGTCGACGTCGGGATCGCTGAATTTTCCGAAGTTCTGGGTGCCGCCGGTCACATAGTTGTTCATGATGTAAGAGTACGGATCACCTGTCGGCAGCGTGACCTCCGCATAAACGCTCAGGTCAAAGGTACCGGCGTTTCCGCGCTCCTCTGTGGAATCGAGCTGCTCAAACGATACGTCCATGCCCAGCTGTTTAAGGGCAGACTGGAGCGCCTGAGCGGACTGCGGAAGGCCTGTGCGGCCGTAAGTGATGATCTGCAGGGAGACCGGTTTGCCGTCTTTTTCAATGATTCCGTCGCCATCAGTGTCCTCGTACCCGTTTTCGGCAAGGAGAGCTTTTGCTCCATCCAAATCAAAATCAGGAACCTCCGGTGCCAGCTGATCGCCGCCGAATGCGACCGTTGCCGGGAACGTGGATTTCGTCGGCGTACCTGCACCGTTGACCAGAACCAGCGCATAGTTCTCACGGTCGACTGCCATGGCTACCGCTTTACGGAAAACGGGATCACCCGTAAACTCATGCTCGTGGTTGAAATAAATCTTATAAACACGGCTGGTAGCCGCCTGAGAGATCTTAAAGCCGTTTGTCCCGTCAAAAAGATTGCGGGCATCATAGGAAAGTCCGTAGCAGGCATCCAGTTCACCTTTCTGCAGAGCGAGAGACGATGCGTCGAGATCGCTGATAGAACGGATTGACACATGTTTGCTGGCGGGTTTGCCCTGCCAATAGTCATCGTACGCATCCAGTTCCATACGTTCGTTTTCGACATATTCAACAAGTTTGAACGGTCCTGTTCCGATGGTCGCGTTTCCCTCTCCGTCAAGGCTCGTGACATCCACAATACCGGAATACGGATCGCACATGCAGTTAGGAAGCGTCGGATTGGGTTCGCGAGTCGTTATCTTAAGCGTGAGACCGTCTGCCTCGATGGAATCGATTTTCAATTCCCCGTCCGCACGTGCCTGCAAAGAACAGGTGCGTTCAAAGGACGCCTTGACCGCTTCCGCGTCGCAGGCCTTACCGTTCTGGAAGGTGATCCCGTCTTTGAGGACAATCGTCCAGGTCATTCCATCCTCTGAAACGGAATAGTCTTCGACCAGATTTTTCTGTACATTCATCTGATCATCAAATTTGAAAAGAGACTCCATCACGCCCGTACGGATGCCTACCCAGGCATACGCTCCGGAAGCGGGGTCGACGCTGCCGACATAATCGCCGAACACAAACGTGCCTCGAGTGTCTTCCGCCGTTTCGGCAGTGTTTTCAGTTTCGGCGGCACTCTCCGTCTCAGCGGCGGTTTCCGCGTACGCGCAGACTGCAAGCCCGATCGTCAGCACCAGTGTAAGAAGTAACGCGATGATCTTTTTCATTGATTTTCCTCCTTTTTTATGAAGCATTAATTGTTAAGCACTTTATTCTTTCCGCTCGGGTCAAGAACGTCACGGACGCTGTCGCCCAAGAGGTTAAACAAAATAGTTACAAGAAAAATAGCGAGCGCCGGACAAAGCACCATCCAGGGGCACTGCTGCATGAGGGAACGACCTTCGGACAGCATGCTCCCCCACTCAGCGGAAGAGGAGCTGAGTCCCAGAAAGCTCAGACCGGAAATGCTCAGCATGGCCCCGCTCAGGTGAAGTGTACCGGTGACAACGACCGGCCGGATAGCGTTCGGGAAAATATGACGTCCAAGGATCGCCAGGCTGCTCTGTCCGTTGAGACGGGCAGCTTTGACAAAATTTTCCTGCCGCAGAGAAAGCACATAACTGCGGATGAGTCTCGCGTACTGCGTCCAGCTTGTTGCCGCCAATGCAAGGACTCCGTTTTTCAGGCCCGGTCCAAGCATACCTGCCACGGCAATGGACAGAACGATCCCGGGGAAAGCGAGAAAGACATCCACGACGCGCATGATGACCTCATCTATCCAGCCGCCCGCATAACCGCTGACGATACCAATCGTACAACCGACTAACATTGAAAGGGCGACGATAACGAGGGAGGCAAAAATCGAGCTGGACGCACCTGCAAGAATTCTTGACCAGATACACCTGCCAAGCCAGTCCGTACCAAGAAGGTACTCTCCTCCCGGCGGTCTCTTGGCAGCCAGCAGATCCACAAATTCCGCATCATGAGGCGCTATCCTTCCGGAGATAAGACTGAAAACGCAAAGCAGAATAAAAATAGTCAGATAGACATACATCTTCCTCTTTGTTCGCGGTGAGACCGACATCACTCCACCCCCATTCCGGCGCCGACACGCGGATCCATATAATAGTAGGAGATATCCGTCAGCAGGTTGATCACAATATAGATGACGCTCATCCACACGACGAACCCCTGAATAACGGGATAATCGCGGGCAGTTACCGCGCTCGTAACCATGTAGCCAAGGCCCGGCAGAACAAAGATCATCTCGATAGCCGCTGTGCCTCCGAGGAGTGAACCGATCGACATGCTCATCAGAGTGACGATCGTGATCATGGCGTTGCGGAGCACGTCATGAAACAATACCACGCGCGTTTTAAGTCCTCTGGAAACCCCGCCGTCCACATAAGGCTTTCCGAGCTGCTCAAGGACAGCCGCACGCACCTGGCGGATATATTTCCCCGTCATCGGGATCGCCAGCGCCAGGGTAGGCAATACAAAAGAAATTGGTGTGCCGGTGGACAGGATCGGAAACCACCCGAGTTTCAGGGCAAAGAAATATAAAAGCCCCAGCGATACGATAAAGTTCGGCAGGCTGTTGCCGATAAAGCTCAGGAACCGGATGATCACGTCCACTGCTTTTCCCTGATAGACTGCTGTGAGGATTCCCAGCGGCACGGACAGGAGCACCGTCACGAGGACCGAGGAAACAGCCAGTTTCAGGGTGTTGGGAAGGGCTGTCAGGAGTTTGCCTGCCACGGGAGCGCCGTCAATATACGATACGCCCATATCGCCGCGGACGAACTTCCACAGCCAGTCAAGGTACTGCACGATAAACGGTCTGTCCAGCCCGAGCTGGTGCCGCATCGTTTCGACGACTTCCTTTGCAGGGGCCGTCCCCTGCGCCTGCAGCATCATTTCGACCGGATCCTTGGGAGAAAGATACATGAGCGCATAAGTAAGAAGCGTCACTCCCAGAAGCACCGGGATCAAAGAGATCAGCCGCCTCAGCACATAGCGAAAAACCGTGCTCTGCCCTAAGCGGGATAACGGTTTGCTCATTTATAATTCCCCCTTTTCCGCACATACCATAAACATCGGCGTGGCAGTATCATAGTCCCATAAAGAAGGATCGGTCACATTCATGCCGATATTCTCGATAATATTTACCACGGACATGCCAATCTTTTCCAGGATATCGCAGTCCCATGCGGGACGGCGCTGTTTTGAAAGAGGGAGCGAAAGCGCGATCTGCTCCAGATCCCTCACGCGCCGCGGGCTCATATTCCCCGAAGCCTTAAAATCCGGATGGATCTCCAGGAACTTTTTCCGTACGGCATCTCTTTTAATCCGGAGTTCTTCATCAAACAAATACAGATACCAGTTCGCGTCAAAATATACCATGCGCCCGCCCGGAGAGAGGACCCGCGCCCATTCGTAAAGCGCTTTATCAGGATATTCCAGATTCCAGGTGACATTGCGGCTGACCACCAGATCATAACTCCCGTCCTCAAACGGCAGGATTTCACCCCGGTTAAGATAAAATTTTAGGGAAGCACCATACGCATGCGCATTTTCCTGCGCGTGACGAATCATATGCGCTGTCACATCAACAGCAGAAACCTCATGCCCCGCAAGAGCCAGTGCAATGGCAAAAAAACCGGGGCCTGTTCCAATATCAAGTATCCTCAGACGGTCTTTTTTCGGTGCGTTCTCAAGAATCAGGCTGCGCCACGCGTCACATCTCCAATCATTTAATTCACCGATATTCTGGTCACTGTAACTGTGCGCACGCTCTGTCCAGTATGAGATCAGACCGTCAAGTATCTCTGTATTCTCCATGGCAAAAAAATCTCCCGAACAATAAAAAAATCATATCATCAGAAAAAAACTTCAACAGGCCTCCCCGGGGGATTGAAACACCGATAAAACAGCTTTTTAGGCAACGGCCCGAACCATGAACATCGGTGTATGGCCATAGATCAGTTTTTCCTTTTCATCCCACAGCAGCTCTGTGACATCTCTCTCATAGGTGATCTTTGAAAAACCAATAGCACGCAGGATCCCGCAGTCCCAGTCCGGTCTGCGCAGATCTCCCAGGAGATGTCGCGGCTCACTCATATAGTTCTGACGAGCCTTCTGTTCGTCAAACGTTGTATTGCCGCTGAAATCCGAGCCATATTTCTCAATACACGCTTTCTCCCGGCGAAGCGATTCCTCCATCAGTTCAGGGAGCGCAGCCGGCAGCTGCCAGTTGGCATCAAAGATCAGCAAAACTCCTTCCGGCTTCAGTACCCGCTTCCATTCGGAATAAGCTCTTACGTGATCGAGGAAAGTGTGTGTGACATTTCTACTGACGATAAGATCAAAAGTGTTGTCCTCAAAGTTCAGCTCGTTACAGTCCATTTCCAGAATTTCCGCCTGCACCTCATATCTGTTCACGTTTGCGCGGGCTTTTTCCAGCATGCCCGGAGCCGCGTCAATCCCGGTGACACGGAATCCGGCCTTGGACAGAATGATAGAAAAAAAGCCGGGACCGCAGCCGCAGTCCAGTACTTTCAGATTCTTTTCTCCATTTACCTGCGATGCGATAAGTTTCTGCCATTCTTCTGCCCGAAAACTGGCCAGTTCGTCATGGATGATCCGATCATAGTTTTCCGAGCTTTTCGACCAGTGCTCGTTGATTGATTTCTGATCACGCTTCAAAACTCATCTCCTCCTTATTCTGCATTTCCGTATTTTTGTGAAAGCGAAGGTAATATACGACCATACAGACAGCCGTCAGAGTCCAGGTAATCGGATAGACGGCGGCAACGCCGCGGACATTCGGGATATACGGTACGATTATAAATAGAAGAGCTGTCCGGGCCAGACAGATATTGATCAGGATGATTATCATCGGCACTTTCGAACGTCCCACCCCGCGCATACTGTCTCCGAAAACCTGGAGCAGGGGATATACAAAATAGAAAGGGAAAGTAATGCCGATGATCTGCCTGCCAAGGTTAATCACCGATTCTTCTTTTATAAACATACGGAACAGATAACCTCCTGCCGGAAGTGCTGCTGCCGCAGTGATTATTGCCAGGGCTATGGAGATGATCGCGCAGGTAACGGTTCCTTTTTTCACCCGTTCCCAATTGCCGGCCCCCATGTTCTGTCCCGCAAACGTCATGATCGCCTGGCCAAGTGCGACGATGGGAAGGTAAATGATCAGTTCGACTTTGAAATACGCAGTAAAAGCAGCAATGGCATCTTCTCCGAAAGAGTTGATATGGTACTGCACCATCACATTGGAAAGCGTGATCACCAGCGACTGCGCTCCTGCCGGGATCCCGATATCCAGAACTCTTTTCAGAATTTCCCTGTCAAAAGCAATCTTTTGAAAGCGAAGCGCGTAAGACGGATCGAGTCCTCTCATTCGTACAATTACGTATGCCGCAGCAGCCGACTGTGAGATCAGGGTCGCCCAGGCAACGCCGTTTACGCCGTTATCAAAAACACGGATAAACAGATAGTCCGCAGCGACGTTGAGAAGGCCGCCGAAAATCTGTGCATAAAGCGGACTTTTCGAGTCACCGAGAGCGCGCAGCGCTCCCGAGCCGAAATTATATGCGACGACGGACAGAAAAGATAAGAAATAGATGCGCAGATACCCGACAGCGCTTCCCTGAATCGATACCGGAGTCCGAAGAAGGCGCAGAAAAAGAGGGGCAAAAACATAACCGATCACCATCATAAGCGCGCCGCCGGCCAAAATCAGCGCTGCGGTGTTATGAATTGCACGGCTCAGCTTATTTCTGTCCCCGGATCCGTAGATCTGGGAAATAACAACGCCGGAGCCGACACCCATGCCTCCGAAAAACCCGATCAGGCAGGTTATCAGAAGACTGCTCGCGCCGATAGCAGCGGAAGCAGATTTATTTATAAAATTCCCTACGAAGATTAAGTCCACAGTGTTATATAACTGCTGGACCAAAGATCCTGCAAGAAGCGGCAGTGCAAAAAAAATGAGCTTTTTGATGATAGGGCCTTCAGTAAGATCGGTTTGTTTTCGCACCATGTTTTTTCTGTCTCTTTCCTAATCAGGGTTGCTGTTGAGCCTGTAGAAAAACGATAACACCACTTTGGATCGCAAAAAAGCCTCCCCCAGGGATATTTAATCAAAAAAATCTGCCGTTTCTAATAAGCAGATATTTTTGAAAATATCCGTTCTCTGAAATTCATCGTCGACATATTGACGATGA
>CAMNDN010000075.1:0-8601 GCA_946535445.1 uncultured Lachnospiraceae bacterium | reverse complement strand
TACAGCCGGAAAACATGAAACTAAGATCAGTTGCATTCCCTGGATCGAAACCGCTCAGATCGAGTTCTGTCAGTGTTCCGCAATCAGAGAACATAAACCGCATGTTCGTGACATTCTCTGTGTTGAAACCTCTGACATCAAGGCCTGTCAGACTGCTGCAGTCATCAAACATGCAATCCATTCTCGTTACTTTTGAAGTATTGAAGCTTCTGACATCCAGTTCCGGCAAAGCAGAGCAGCCTCTGAACATCCAAAACATCGTCGTCACATTCGACGTATCAAAGCTTCTGACATTCAGGCTTGTCAGCGAACTGCAATTTTCAAACATACTGGACATATCCGTGATCTGCGATGTGTTGAAACCACCAAGATCCAGAGCTGTAAGAGAGCTGCAGTTTCTGAACATAGAGCTCATTTCGGTCACATTCTCGGTATGAAAGCCGCTCAGATCGATATTCTCAAGAGCCCTGTAACCGTCAAACATAGACTCATGGGATCCATTGCCGTTTACTGTACCTGCAAAACGGCAGGTCCGGATATTTCTACAGTATTTGTACCAGGGATACGCGCCCTGAAGTCTGCCTGCACTGTAATCAAACGTATATGTTCCGCCATCTTCTCCAATAATCAGTTCATAGCTGCTCGTGACCCTCCAGGGCACCTGACCGAAAGTACCGCTCTCAATATCGTCTGCTGAACCTGCCGGCTCATTCTGTGCTTCCCCGCTTTCGATGGTTCCAACAGCCGCTTCTTCGGTTGTCTCATCGATAAGTATATCAGAAGTGCTCTCATCGGTTATTTCATCCTCATCAGCAGGCGCCACCGGCTCCTCTTCTTCAGATGTAATATCGTTGTCCTCTCCCTCCGCATCAATTACAGGATCCTCCTCGTCGAAAGAAGCCACAAAATCGTCTGCTGCAGACTCTTCTCCGTTCGAAGCCGTGACGGCATCTTCGTCATCAGATTCCATGACAGTTTCATCCTGTTCTGAAGCAGTGTCAGTTTCTGCTTCTTCCTGCAGTGTGACCTCATTCGTCTCCTCCGCGAATACATACGCCGGCATAAGAGATGTAGTCATTGCCGCACAAAGCAATAGTGTCAGAAGTCTCTTTTTCATTGTGTACCTCCGGTTTGTAAAATAAACATGATGACCTTAAAGCCCGGAAAGGATAACAAGAAGTTCTTTTCGCGCTTATCAATTCCATTATACTATTTGTTTCGGTTGAAGAAAAAGTATCTTCCACTTTTTTCCTTCGCTGAAAGCCTGTAACAAAATATCAAAAATACCCCTCGGATAATTTTCCGAATGGATAATGAAATAAATAAGCGCGAGACCACCAGATTGATGGCTCGCGCTTATTTATGGCGCTTACTCGCCGCGCACGTCGCGGCAGGAACGCTGAGGCGTTCTTGAACGTCTGAAATATTTAACAGCCGCATAGATCCCATATCCGACAGCCACTCCAAGCGTATTCAGAATCAGATCATCAATATCTGAAGCCCTTGAGGCAAAGGGCAGCTGCAGGATCTCTATGCACAGTGAAATAAATGCGCCGGCTGCAACTACTTTCCGAAAACTGTTCAGCTCCCGGTATACGATGGGCAGTACTATGCCGCTGGGAATGAACATCATCGCATTGCCGGCCACATTCCATATAATATCCCGAACACTGTCATACTCAAAAAGGTGGACGAAAGGAACCAGGTTTATGCGAAGAGGAAACAATTCCTGTGCCTCAAAAACAAGTGGCTGTATGTGTCCCTCCACAAGTGCTCTAGGGAAAAACACGAACCGGATGATGACAGCAAGATTGATATACATCAATAACAGGACTGCCTCCCGCTTCCAATCCACTCTATTCTGCTTGATCCAGACACGAATCCTTATGAGCAGCCAAATTGCCGTAAAGATTATTTCTGATGTGAGAAAAGATATTTCTATCAATTATTCTCCTCCGGATCCTTTTTTGGTCCTTTTCCCTTATATTCCAGACAGAGCATGGTCAGGTCATCAAACTGTCTGGCTTCACCTGTAAAGGAATTTACAGCTTCCTTGATTCCCTGAAGGATGCCCTCGGGATCTCGATCCGCGATGTGGTTCAGCGCTATTTCCATCCGCTCCATCCCATAGAACTCCCCGTCTGCATTGTTCGCTTCCGGAACTCCGTCCGTATAGACGAAGACAGCATCCCCGGGCATCATCCGGATCTCATAGTCTTTATATCTGACACTCTCCATTGCGCCAAGGACGATTCCATGCTTGTCTTTCAGTATTCTGAATGCACCGTCCTGTCCCCTTATGAGAGGATACTCATGCCCGGCATTGGCGCATGTCATCAATCCGGTATTCAGATTCAGAATGCCCAGCCATACAGTAACGAACATTCCGGTTTTGCTGTTCTTACAGATCTGGTTATTCACCGCGGTCAGGATCTCGCCGGGACTTCCTCCCTGCTGAGCCTGATAGTTCAGGAGGATCTTTGACGACATCATGAACAGCGCAGCAGGGACTCCTTTATCTGAGACATCCGCGATCAACACGGCCAGGTGATCTTCATCAATCAGGAAGAAATCATAAAAATCTCCTCCTACTTCCTTTGCCGGAGTCATGCTGGCATACAGGTCAAAGTCTTCTCTGTCCGGAAATGCGGGGAAATTATTCGGCAGCATGGATGACTGGATCTGGGAAGCCGTGCGCAGCTCCGTACTGACACGCTCCTTTTCAGCGGTGGCAAGTGTCAGATACTCCATGTTGTCCACAATGCGGTTTTCCATGGACTGAATCTCCCGATACAGATCACTGATTTCATCGTTCGAATGAAGATCCAGCTGCAAGACATCTTCCTTTGTAACGCGCTCGTCTTCCTTCTGGGCAAATCTGGCGGTGGCGTCTGCAAGCTGCTCCAAAGGTCGTACTGCAGTATGGCGAAGTACAGCCATACTGAACAGAATGGCAATTACCAACAGGATAGAGACAAACAGAAGGCTCTGCCGCAGGAACAAATTACGCACTTTTACGATTTCCGTCATATCGATATCTACACCGGCACTGGCAACAGGCTCCCCTGTCTCCAGGTCCCTGACCGCTCTTACCGCAGTACAAAGCCAGCCATATTCTGAGTGATAGACCGTGGGAGGGATATCTGTATTATCCGGGTAAGATGAAAACTCGTCAATCGGTGTTTCCACCGTTCCGACATAGAAGAGCTTTTCGTTGGAATCTGCGATGTTATACGTGACACCGTTCACATCAATCTGATAATAGGCGCAGTCTACATCGAAGTAATCCTCAATTGTCTGCAGCGAATACTGCAGTATCTCATACTCATCCAACAGACTCCAATATTCCCCTTCGCCGGCTGACTTTTCATCGGTATCGTTTTCTTCCTGATCCTGAGATGTTTCTTCTGAAAAAAGCCAGCCGGGTTTGCCTTTCATCCAATCTTTTATGATCTGCTCATCTCCGACTTCCTCTGCATGCTCCCGAAGCGTCCGAAACTCTTCGGTATTGATCGATTCCCACATGTGCATCAGGTACTCCGGGACAATATTGTTCGAACAGGCCTCCGCAGCCCTAATAAGAGAGGAATAATATTCATCGTCCACACGCTGGCAGAAGAAATAATAGCTTATTGTCATCAGGCCCAGCGCAACGGTAACGATGCTGACGATCACCAGCGCATTCAGCTTGAGCTGCATCGTTAATCTTCGTGGTTGCCGTTTCATTTCTTGATTCTCCCTCTTCGTTTCCCCGGCTCCTTATTTTACAGGAATGCCGATGGGTTATTGCACTCAGATAATCGTCAGGATATCCAGAAATCCCGTCACATCGAAAACATCATGAATGATACTGTTTACATGTGAAACTTCCATCGTTTTTTCCTGAGCCTCCATTTCCTGTGCGAAAAGAAGCAGAACGCGCAGACCTGCAGACGAAATATAATCGAGCTTTTCCAGATCCAGTGTCAATCGGTCAATCTCGGACAGCACCGGCGCAATCTCCCTCTCGAACACGGGTGCTGTATTGGTGTCCAGGTGACCGGCAAGTTTTACAGTCAGGGCATTGCCCTCTTGTTTTTTTTCGATATTCAGCACTGCGCTTTTACTTTTCAACCTTGTGTTTTCTCCCTTCCTCATTCTGTCATTGGATCGGTCAGACAGATCACTCTGAATATTGATATTTTCTGTGATACTTTATCAGTGCAAACAATGTGACAAAGACGCAGATCAGCTCAGCCGCCGGCCACGCGCTCCAGAGCCCCGGACCGCCGAACAGCGCCGTCAGGCCGTAAAGGCAGCAGGTCAGTACCACGAACGAACGGATCAGCGACAGCAGACCGGAGACTACACCATTGCCGAAAGCCGTGAACAGCCCGGAGCCGAAAACATTGAATCCGGTAAAGAGGCAGGCGGGCAGCTCGATCAGATAGCCAAGAAAAGCAATGTCATAAAACTCCGTTCCTCTGTCAAAGAAGATTCCCACGATTTGGCTGCGAAAGACAAACAGCAGCAGCATGGTCGCTGCACCGAGAATCATGTTCATACGCATACTCAGCCTGAAAACACGCTTCCTCATCTCGATGTTCCCGCTGCCGAAGTGATAGGAGAACACCGGTTCCACGGCTGAGGTAAATCCCATGAAGACCATCGAAATCAGGACCTGGACATATGTTACCACCACCAGAGCACTCACGCCGACTTCACCGTAGCAGCGATAGGCCAGATGATTCATGAAAAGCACCGTGATTCCTTCTGCCAGACTCGACACCATATCGGAAGAACCGTTGAAGCAGATTCCGCCGATTTCCCTCATGTCAGGTCTCGCCAGTTCCAGATGGTATGAACTCTTTCGGGCAATGGAGTAAAACCAGACGGCATAAACGATGGTGCTGCAGTAGCCGATTACCGTTGCAATGGCAGCGCCGCGTATTCCCATATGAAATTTTCCCATAAAGACATAATCCAGCACACAGTTCAGAACGCCGCCGATCATGATGACAATGGCTGCCACCACCGTCTTTCCCTCTCCGATAATAAGAATTCCCAGCTCCGATTGCAGAAGAATCATCAGGGAAAAGGCACTGAGCATCGTGTAATAAGGCCGAAGATACTCAATGTTTCCCTCCGTCGCGCCGCACAGCCGCATGATGGGGTCTGCGAAGACCAGGCACACCGCTGTGAAGAGGATCCCGCAGATGACCGTGAAATTTATCACCCGTGAGAAAGTCTCTCCGGCTTCCTTCCGCTTTCCTTCGCCGACTTTTCTGACGATGACAGCGTTGCCTCCGGTGCCGATCATGATCCCGACGGCAATGAACAGGCTGATGACAGGATAGTATAGATTGATGGCGCTGATCGCCATCTCCCCGACATAGCGTTCAATGAACAGACCGTCTACCATCTGATACACACCGATGAAGACGAATGTAAAGATACTGGGCGCGACAAATTTCAGCAGCGACCAGAAAGTAAATTCCTGTGAAAGCTCTTTATCCTGATCCATTCCCGTTTACTTCTTTCTGCTGAATATACCGACGATCGTTTCGAAGAACGTCTTCCGGTTCTCCAGCTTTTCCCTGATTTCGCCTATCGTCACATCTGTCTGGGAATTGTGGGTCACCAGAGCCTGTGCAAGTTTCACATAGATGTCCTTGAACCGTTCCATACTCTCTTCCGAATAGCAGCTGGCCGCAAAGTCGATCATCAGGGTCAACTCATCCGGACCATCCAGGATCTCCATATCCAGTATGGTCTGAGAAGCCGCCTGGTTCTGACGGATGTCCACCATTTCAATGTCGAAACTTTCCATTCCGCCCAGGTCACGGATATCCTGCTGATACAGAAGGTAGGCACTCTCACCTTCTTTGATATGAATCTGACTTTCCACATAGGGATAGCAACTGTGTTCAATACCCTTCTGGACCTGCTCATGCACATCGGCAAAGACATTGCGCAGCGTGTCGCTGTCTCTGAAGCGGATCCCGACAGGAAGGTCGCGGAACAGCAGGCCCACTGTTGTCATGTTCTGCATATCCTCACGGCCGTTGTAGATCCAGGAAATCTTCACATTCGGCGCATTATTGTAGATAGAGATCGCCAGAGCGGCTACCGTGATGAAGAATTCATTCCGGCTGATTTTGTAGGCCTTCTCCATCGCGTTCATCTGCTGGGGCAGGACCCCCAGCGGCGCGAACAGCTCACCCATCTCGTTTTCTCTGGAGTCGTGATCGATCTCCGGGAAGCATGACCACTCGATTCCGTCGTATCGGTCTTCAAAGTATTTCCGGCTCTCCTCATAGAAAGCCGTATTTTCGGCCTCTTCACGACGCTGCAGCATCAGATAATAAAAATCCGGATCCGTCTCCATACCCATATAAGTTTTTCCGATGTCGCTCATGAATATCTTCAGAGATGTGCCGTCAAATACAGAGTGATGTACGTCGAAGAACACGTAACCGGCCTTTTCAGTCTCAAAAACTCTGCAGCGGCACAGTCTTCCGCCGACGATCTTAAAAGGATAGACCAGCGTGTCACGGACATAGCGGAATTCGAACTCTGTCAGCTGCTCCACATAGATATCCTGCAGCTGCTCCGGATGATACCGCTGCACCAGCTCTCTGTCGCTGTTCCAGTAAAACTTTGTGAGCAGAGCCGGATGGCGCATAATGACCTCCTTCAGCACGGCAGCCATCTTCTCCATGTCAATCATTTCCTTATCCAGCTTTATCATGGAATAAAGGTTATACATGGTGGAATTCGGCGTATAGAGCTGATAGTCGACCATATAGAGCTGCTCTGTGGTGAGACGGTGCTCCGCCGCTCTGGCTTGCTGTTCCTTCTCAGCGATCGGTATGCCGTCGTTATCCTTCTGGCTCTCCAGATAGAGTTCCGCGATCTTTTCAGGGGTATGACCGCGGAAGACGATTCCTGCGCTCAGGTCCTTCAGGCTGCACTGGCTGACCAGGTCGATGGATGCAAGCGAATCCCCTCCCAGTTCGTAAAAGTCATCATGAATTCCGACCTTGCTCAGACCAAGGACCTGTGCCATTGCGTCGCATATGGCCTTCTCGGTCTCGTTGGTCGGAGCAGCATAGCTGCTCTGAAAGTCCTTCGCATCCGGCACAGGCAGCGCACGGCGGTCAAGTTTTCCATTGGTCTTCAGCGGAACGGAGTCGATCTTCATGAAATAAGCCGGAATCATGTAATAAGGCAGCCGTTTCATCAGTTCTTCACGAAGCGTCGCCGGGTCAAATTCCACATTTGCCGTATAGTAAGCGCAGAGGTAGCTCTTTCCCTCTTCCTCAAATCCGCGTGCCGCGCACCAGTCGATGTTCAAAGCCTGTTTGACCGCGGCCTCGATCTCCGCCGGCTCGATCCGGTTTCCGTTGATCTTGATCATGTCACCGCTGCGGCCCAGCAGCACATAGTTCCCGTTTTCATCGATCCTGGCAAGGTCTCCGGTGTGATAGAGCCCGCCGCTGAAAGCTTTTTTCGTCTCTTCCGGCAGGTTGATATAACCGCGGACGAATGGGTTTACGAAACAAAGCTCCCCGGTCTCCCCTTCTGCGACCTCGTTTCCGTCCTCGCCCAACAGCACGATCTTCGTCTCGACCTGAGGCCGGCCGATCGGGCAGGTCTCATAAGCCTTGTCGATCATGAAGAAGCCAACCGCAAAACCGCTCTCGCTGCAGGCATAGATGTTTATAAGATCCAGGTTTTTATTGTACAGGTTATTTGCCGGTTCACTGCCCACGAACAGCATACGCAGGAATGGACCCGTGTTGTTGCCGATCTTGCGCACATAGGACGGGGTCAGAAATGTAATGGTAATCCGCTTGGTCAGGAAAAATCTGGCCAGGGCTGACAGGTTCTTGATGGTCGAATAGGACACAATGTAGTTCTTGCCGCAGTAGACATTCAGTGCTGCCAGAATCACGATGACCGTCGCCACAAAGTTCATCGGAGCCAGGGTTGCCAGGCGGTCCTTTTCCGTGAAGGGCACCTTCCCGTCGATGCGGATCGAGTCAATCGCCCGCTGAAGATTGCCGTATTCATGGAGAACACCCTTGGGGTTCCCGGTCGTTCCGGAGGTATAGATTGCATAGGCAGCATCATGCTCTTGCGGATCCTCATGACCCTCCAGTGACTCGCCGCGCATGATATCGTCCCAGTTTTCCATGGAAATTTCCAGTTTGCAGCCACAGTCCCTGCGGATATAGTCAATGCGTTCCGGAGCATAGGTATCCTCTACCAGCGCCCAGGCTGCCCCTGCCTTCCACACGCCGATCATGGCAATCACCGGCAATACGCCGCGTGGCAGATCGATCAACACGAAGTCTTCTTTTCCGATTCCGTTTTCCTTCAACCATCCGTAAATGCGTCCCGACATGTCATCCAGCCGGGCATAGGTAATACCTTTGGCATGGGCATCATCGAACAAAATCGGCGCGCCGGGATTCATTTCTGTATATCGCTGCAGTTTTTCAATAATCGTTTCCACAGTATCGTCTCCTGCTGTCTCAAATCAATTTCAGTGAATTATCTGCCATAAAAACATATAATTATATCATTTTCATTCATGGATTTCCAATGGCAGTCCGT
>CAMNDN010000074.1:0-8709 GCA_946535445.1 uncultured Lachnospiraceae bacterium | reverse complement strand
ATTATATCAATATTCAAATAACCACCGACCAACAAACACGACAACATGATAAAAGCCGCTTCTGCGCCAAACGCACCAGCGGCTTTTATATAAAGAAAAGGAGCAAAACTATGTAGAAGAGAATGAATAACTCCAGAATTTCAATTCACTTTACTTTTTTATTTCTTTTTGTTTCTCTTTCGAATAAAGACCATACCTATTACAAAAAGAGAAATGATTACCAGACAGGCAAACAGCTCGATCCTGCTTTGGTCGCCCGTCTTTACATTCGTACCCTTTCGGGTATCCGATGTCGTCCTTCCGGAAGAAGGAGGCGAAGTGACCGAACGTTTAGGCGTCGGCGTTTTCGTGGAGCTTCGCGGCGGCGGAGATGTATTTTTCCCCGGCGGTGTTGCCGTTGCCGTCACGGTCGGAGTAGGCGTCGGGGTCGGTGTAGACGTCGGGGTCGGCGTCGGCGTATCCTCTATCTCAGGAGCCACCTTCGGGTAGACCGTAACGCTGTAATTCCACGTTATGACCCCGTTATCATCCTGTTCCCCTTCAGGCACCATCCACAGTGACGCACCGAAGAAGACCGATTTATTTTTTACAATTACTTTCTCTTCCTGGATTCCGAGATACATTCCCGGCTCCAGTCCCGTAAAGGTGACCTGACCGTTGCTGTCCGTAACTCCGGAAGTATAAGGTTCCAGCCCCTTATCTCTGATGACCTGCTCCAACAGCTTTGCTGCGTCCAGAGACTTCGCTGCAGTCATGGTATTGAGATCCAGCCCGGTATCGGCATAGGATTCCTCCAGAATATACTGAAAGTTATCGTCTTCCAGGGCCAGGGAGGCCACTTTGAAAAGAAGTACATTTGCACCTTCCAAAGGTATTTTTTCTGCCGTCTTGCCGTCGCCCTCTTCATATACAAGAGAGACGGTCATATCAGCCGGCTCTTCGTCGCCTTCCCACGCATATACCGCCTGAGGAAGCGCCGCAAAACAGAGTATTAAGCATAAGCAGATAATCTTGTGTCTGATCCGGTTAATCATTGTTCCCTCCCTCTATTAACAAGGTATTTACCCCTGCGTTCTACTTCGCAATTTCTGAACCAGGAGCATAAAAATGACGAGGATGGCAAATATACCAAGTCCTATCATCAGAAGCTTTTCCTCACGACCGGTCTCCGGCGTATTCAAAGCCTCATAAATCTCTTTTTCCTGTTCCACGTACGGAATCCTGTGCCCCCTGACCAGAAGTCTGTGTGAATTGACGCCGTATGGCGTACAGGTGACGATCGTGACCAGATCCTGTCCGGTCTCAATCGCCAGGCCCTTTGTCTCATGCGGTTCCACCACCGTGACCTGATCGACTTTATATGCCAGTGTCTCATTCAGGATTTTCAGATATAAAAAATCATTCAAATCGACCTGATCCAGATCGGTCAGCAGCTGTCTTCCCGGCAGACCTCTGTGACCGGCCAGCACGGTGTGCGTATTTGCGCCTCCGATCGGAAGACTCGTCCCCTCGATATGGCCGATCCCTTTTTCCAGAACATCCGATCCGATCCCATGATAGATCGGAAGCGAAACATTGATTTTCGGGATTTCAACAGATCCCATGATCATGTTTCCGGTCGGGTTCAGCAGAGTATCATACGGATGGGTAAGGATATAATCTCCGATATCCTGGTTGAAGGCGTCGACAATATTATTTGACAAATGCTGCTCATTATACTCTCGTGCCTCTCTGAGGATCGATTCGTATCTGTCTTCGGGAATTGTCCGGACAGCCTCCTCATAATCAGATATGAGCCTGCTGTCACGATACTGATTCCAGGTCTTACTTACGACCGGGTAAAAGGTTATTCCCATACCGATCAGGAACAATATGGTCAGAAGAAAATTCTTCAGCCTTCTTTTCAGTTTATTTCTTTTATTCTTCTTTTCCATCTTCCCTGTAATTCTTCAGGTCAGGTCCGCCTGATCGTTTCTTTTTCCGCCTTCCTATGACCGCCTGGATAGTGATAATGATACCTGAGATCGCAAGTCCGGCTATTACACTGAGGACCTGATAAAGGAGCCTGTTGGGATCTCTCCTCTCGGAAACCGTCTGATCCTCAACATGAACGGCCTCGCTGTATTCTATTCTGTGTCCCCTGACAAGAAGCCTGTGTGTATTGACTCCGTAAGGGGTGCAGGTAATTAACGTTGCATAATCCTTTCCGTTCACAGCCGACAGACTCTCCACCTCCGTCGGCAGGACCTCAAGGATCTGATCCACTTCATAGGCCAACGTTTGATTCAGAACATGAAAATAAAAACGATCCCCCTCCTCTACCAGGTTAAGATCCGTGAACATGACGGCGTTCGGCAGACCTCTGTGCGCTGAAATGACACAGTGCGAGCGGTTCCCGCCGACGGGCAGCGCACTGCCGAGCAGATGTCCTGCCCCCTGGCGCAGTACTTCCTCCGTCGTGTAATGGTAAACCGGGAGTTCGACTTTGATAACAGGGATCTCAACGTACCCCATCATGCCGTCTTCGTGCACATTCAGAAGAGACTCATACTCCCGATTCCTGATCCCGTCCCGGATCGAGAAGGCATCCGGCACCGATGGTACGTAGAGTCTTTGATTATATTCTCTTGCCTGGTCAATCAATTTATCATACGTGTTCTGCCTGTCATCAGTTATAATTTCTTCTCTGTACTCACTGATCAGTCTGGAATTACGATAGGAATTCCACCTGCTCGAGATCGTCGGATACAATGCAATCAGCAGACCGATAAGAAAAACAATAAGAAAGCCTATATTGATAAATAACCTATTCTGTCCTTTTCTTATTCTGCTCATCACATTCCATTCCCTGTATTTCTCTTATCGTAAGCTGCGCAGTAACTTTCGATAAAAAGGCACATTTATGCGCGGAATTATGATCATCGGGTCCGCGAAGCTGTTCCGATAACATATCTTTTGGAAGAAGCGCGCCGACGGCCGCAGATTTCTCTGCCCGCCGGCGCCTTCTCTATTCACTTATGTGGCAAATCATCCATATAGATATTCAGCCTGTCCTTACAATTATGCCTGTGTCCTTCTCCCTCTGATGAAAACGAAGGCGATTGTGGACATGATCGCTACACCGATGATGATGAAGAGGTAAACACCGCTTCCGCCTGTGGACGGAAGTTCACCGAGTTCCGTATTCTTGACAGCATCCTCAAGAAGTGTAACGCCTGCGCCATTTTCATCCTCTACCGTCGTGATCGCATTGGACTCTGTTGTGGTCGTAGCGCTCTTGATATAAGCCGGGACTACAGTAAGACCGTTATAGTCACCGCCTGCCGTGTACTGGTCCATCGCAACATATGCGTAAACGGTCGTGACCGTGCCATCAGCAGCAACACTCTTATGACCGACAAGCCAGCCGACCTGCTCTGTGCCCGCAAGTTTTTCTTCTTCATTATCGGTATATTCGAAGACAGTTGTCGTAGCAGTCGTGGTCTTTGTGGAACTTGTCAGGGAAGCTTCGATCGTATAGACCTGCTCATTGATCGTATATCCGGCCGGAGCTGAGATCTCCTTAAGGTAATAGGTTCCCGCGGCGACCTGAGCGGATTCCGCAAAACCGTCTTCGTTCGTAACGACCGTGTCGATAAGCTGCGTGCAGGCTTCGTCTGCATAGATTCCGAATACAGCACCCTCAAGTCTCTTGGCATTTTCGCCTTCTGCATCATCTGTCTTGATGAAGCTTATGCGGTATGTATAGATAATATCCTGATCTTCTTTGTGTGTTACGCCATTCGGAAGCTCAGTATTCTCATCCGGAATTTCCGTCGGCTCCCAGGTCTCGCCCTGTGTCGGGTTGTTTGAGAAGTAAAGCGTAACATCGTTGACGTTTCCTTCAGCAGTTCCGATGACGGCCTTATCATTGACAATACCATCATACTTAATGACAGGGGCCTGTCCGCCGAGCTTCTCATAATCGAAAACGATCATGTAGCCATTTTCGCCCTGCGTAGCAGTTCCGATCACATCTCCTGCTGAGTTGACAAATGTATTATCTGCGCTCAGCGTAAGGGTTTCATCTCCCAAAACGACCGTCAGAGACTCATAGACGAACGTAAGACCTTCACTCATTGTATCTGTTACAATGTATGTCTTGTTGGTCGCCTCTTCCGGATAAACCGGGAGATCGGGAGTGACAGTATAGTGGATCACATCACCGACACCTGCGGTCTGCTTTTCCTTAGACTCGTCATCTGCTGTCGGATCCGGTGTCCAGCCTTCGGATCCCTTCTCGACATCAACAGTAGAGCTCTTTGCTACAGCCTTCTCACCGAATTTATAGGTATCGCTGACTGCGACAGATCCGCCGTAGATCACCTCATCATCATTTTCAAGCTTATAACCGGCCGTCAGAAGGATCGGATTATAAACATAGGACGCATCGGTACTCGTGACGATCGCAATGTATCTGCCGATGCCTACCGTAGCTGAGGCCGTCCCGCCCGTTATAGTGGTAGAAATGGATTCCGGTGTGAGAGCTCCTGACTGAATCGCAGCCGCGATCCTGTTGATTTCCTGGGATGTCGGCTCTGCTTCATTTGCAAAAGATGCTCCTTCAAGATAATCATATCCGGTGAAAGTATCCCCGGCGTCGTTATAAGTGGCATCCGCAATTTTGTAAAGTGTGACGGTGGCGTTCTCGTCCAGTCCGGTAACGCTCACCACGGCAGTATCATCAGGTTTTGCCGCCATGACGGTCAATCCCGAAACCGTGAGGACCATGCACATTGCAAGTACAATGCCGGTCAATTTCTTTAAGATTTTCATGCAAACTCCTTTCTGTTCCTGTTTTTGTGTCTTTCTCTCTTGCTTCAAATGGTTTTACTCAAATTCACTTATGGCACAAAACCCATAAATCATTATTGATCTGTCGGTTCTGACTTAAACACCCTCCTTCCTGAAAGATTTTATATTCAACAGCAGCGCGGTGAACATGACCGCTATACCGCTGACTATAAACAGATAAGATCCAAATCCGCCGGTGCTCGGCAATTCGAAAAGAGGACTGTCATAAATAAAAATTTGTGTAATGGATCCGGTTACCAGCTCTATTACAGGAGCCTCCTCCGTCACTTCGGTAACCTCTCCGTCTATCAGCTGTACCGCTCGAACGCTCTGAACACCTCCCATCTCATCCGTAATAACTACTTCAAGAGGATAATTAATCAGATAATATCCTTCCGGCGCGGACAGCTCCTTCAGATAATAGGTGCCGGCCTTCAGACCGTATATTGTAAACAAGCCATCCTCTCCGGAGGTGAACACGGTCTTTGGCTCAGCCGCCGGCGAATCCGTATCATAGGCTTCCAGAAGGTGCTCCTCGTCGCACTCCGGCGCTGAATAGACGGAGAATGTCGCTCCCGACAGCTGCCGGGTACGGTCAATAGAATCCGCTTTGACAAATGCCGCCGAGTACGCCTTTTCCCTGTTCGTAACAATGATCGTTCCTTCCGTTACGCCGGTCAGATTATTCTCGCTGTAGGTTACCTGATACTCATTGCCGACATTTACTTCTGTAATTCTATATCGATAGGTATGTCCTTCCTGTTCAGCCAGTTCGCTGCTGTTGCTTCTCCACCTTGCAGTCCAGTCTTCCGAACCACTAAGCGTCACGGGAATCATTCGCTGCGTACCGGCCGTCTCGTCATATTGTGTTATGATCAGACTGATCGACTCAGGCAGATCATCGGACAGCGGATTGCCGTCAACATCCTGCCACTCTTTTTTCACGATCAGTTCGCGAAGCCTTACGTTGTAGATGGAAACTTCTCCGCCGGTGCTGCCGTTTCCTATATAGGACGTCGAGTAACCGTCCGGGAATATTTCCTTCACGTAATAGACGTATATTTTGCTTCCGTCTTCACTTCGAGCCGGCAGATCTGTAAAAATATGCTTCCAGCCGTCCGCCTCTGTAATGATGTAGGAAGTTACATATTCCGCATCTTCCGGCATCACGGAAGGTATCTCCGGGACCTCCGGCTCTTCACCGCTTCCGGGATCAGGTTCGGGTTCAGGCTCAGCCGGCGGTTCAGCAGTAGCTGTCCCTATAGACATGGAATAGGAAACTGCCGGATTTGAGCCTACATAGCTTAAATAACCGATCAATGTGACGCGCACATCAAGCGCCTCTGTGACCGGGTCGATCACGTATGTTGCCCGTCTGGGTGGATAATTTCCCCAGGAACCGCCGATAAAGCAATTTTGAGATGTCGGCAGGGAGCTTGATACGGGCCGGATCATTTGTCCGTTGACAGTAACGGAATAAATACCCGCATACGCAGCCGAAACATTCAGATTAATAGTAAGACTGCCGCCTGAAGTCACGATCGCGTTTGCAGTCAGATCTCCCTGTGAAATAACGGATGTATCATGGTTGTCACCGTTTCCGGTGCCAAAATACTGTGTCCTGATATTGACCGGAAGAACCGCTCCGGTATTGCCTCCGGTGCTTCCTCCTATACCGCCGGATCCGCCGCCTGTCGGAACATCGAATTCCGCTCTGTACAGTTCAACTGTAATTCCGTCTATATCTTCCGGGTCAAACTGGCTGCCGTCCTCGTTGTACCAATGTTTCTCCACCGGCACTTCTATATTCTCCGGCAGTTTGTTTTCGACCGAGAGATCGATATACTTCGTGGCCTCATCCTGCGTCAGCGCAGCAATATCACTCCCCTCAATGATCGTCGCTTTTCCGGAAGAATCCAGCTGGAGCGCAATTACTTTGCCGGAAATCGAGGGATATCCGGGAGGTGCACTGACCTCTTTCATATATAAAGTCCGGTTCGCGTACATTCCGTAGGCGCTCACCCTTCCATCCGGTCCCGTTGTCAGCGTACTGATAGGGTCATCACCTCTGTCGCACGCTTCTTTAGATTCCCAGAGACTGGCAGGTATCGTACAGTTTTCATCCATGTAAAGGTTGAAGACTGCTCCTTCAAGGAGCTGGCTCGCATTATCCGCATCATGCTTTATTAACTCCAGCGAATAGCGCGGAGCGATGTTGAAGTAAATTGAAGCATTGGACCAGGAAGATCCTCGTTCCAGATAATAGAATTTCAGCTTGTGATCTCCGCTTTTGATCGAGTCCGGTATCTCACCGACTTTTCTGCCTTCAACGTAGATGTTTCCATCAGAGAAGTTAATGGATCCGTTTATTTCCCTGTGAATACCTCCGAGATCCAGAAGGAGCACATCATCCACAAAGACCCACACATCATCGTCGCCGCTGAAGTAGAACTCCATGTCCTTGTCCCCGGTCGCTCTGTTTCCTCCCGTTCCGGGATCATCCGGCAGGAAAAAGTCAACAGTGCTCACCATACCGAACCAGAAGTTGACCTGACCGGTCTTTTGATTGATCGTGGCCGTTCCCTGCTCAAAGGGCATGAAACCGGTCACATTGGTTCCGGCATCGTTCCATTCACCTCGTATTGTCTGTGTACCGGTATAGACATAAAATCTTCCGTCATTCTGATTGTAGTCAGCCGCATTTTTATCGCTGTCATAGTAGTAGTAACCATATCTGCTTGATGATTGGTTTCCATCGTACTGATACAGCATATTTCCCTGGCCCAGATAGACCTTTCCGGGGATGTCGGATGTTCCGAACAGATCCTGCATCAGTGAATCATCGGGACTGCTGACGATTCCTCCGGTTATATCGCCGGCTCCGGCATATCGGTTCCTGCCGTTTTTCAGATTTGAGGCAAATCCAAGAAATTGTTCGCCAAAGTTCTGGTAATACCAGTTCGTAAATAAGAAGTCGCCTCCGTTGCTGTTGTTCTGACTGTCCCTCCAGGTTTCAGAGTGACTATACTGATTCACTGACGAACCGGAGACGACTGCCCCGTGATACGCGTTAAAGATCTCATTATAGTCGAACACGTCCGTAGTCACAAAACTGCTGACATCCGGCTGGTTGCTGACTACGGCCGCCGCGGGTCCAAGGTTATAATTCGTCTGGACCCACTCAGCATAAAATACTGTATCTCTGTCAATTGTCGCGGTGTCACCAGGCTTGTAGTAATTGCCTGTATTAATGTCATACCAGCCGTTCAGCGTATATTTATTACCGGCTATCGTACCGGCCGTTGTCGGCAGCGTTACAGTATCGGTATATATCGTCTGAGATACATTGGTCGCTCCGTTATATAGGGAACGGCGCCTTCCCCACATATCACTTCCGGTCCCCATGCCGTCCGTTCCGTCGAACCACACGGTGTACGGGGCGGCCCTCAGGGCCAATACTGCATATTCCGAGAAGGAATCTGCCGCAAAGGACGCCTCCACGCGTCCGTCTTTATCGCTGGCAACCTCCTGCTCCTTAACGCTCTCAATTAAGCTGCCTGCTGCCCCGGCTTTCTCTGCATAGTGGATCATGATCAGATCGTCCGCCTCGGAAAATTCTTTTCCGGTGAATTTCAGTTCCACCTGTACGCTTTCCAGAGGTTCAATTTCTTTCCCGTCACATACGAGAGAGATGTCGAACAGGGCAAACGCTGCTATCTCCCCTTCAGGACGTGCCGCTTCAACGGATTCATCTTCAGGACGCTCCGCACCAACGGATTCATCTTCGGGACGCTCCGCTTCAACGGATTCATCTTCGAGAGGCTCCGCTTCAACGGATTCATCTTCGAGAGGCTCCGCTTCAACGGATTCATCTTC
>CAMNDN010000073.1:0-9037 GCA_946535445.1 uncultured Lachnospiraceae bacterium | reverse complement strand
TTTTCCGGGAGAAAGGATACGATAAGGCAAGACCGTCAGCGGCCAGAAGATATGAGGTCCTGGAGGAATATGTCACAGTAAGCGGCATTTGTATAAAAAATGCTGAACAAAGTGAACTGAAAACAGCATGCTCGAACGCAGGAGAGTATCCGAAAGGCCGTTTTGATCCGGCAGTCTTCCGCGAGTACCTGCGTTTCGACAAGGCACTGCACATCCATAAGAGCCGCCGGCAGACCGTCAGCGACGAGTATGATTTCGGGAACGGAAAAGTCAGGATCACTGTCTTCTACGGGCAGAAAAATGTGCTCACAGGGGAGGCACTTTACCACATTCAGACGAATCAGTCGGAGGAACTATGAGTTTATACGCAATCGGTGATCTGCACCTGCACTTTCAGTCGGAGCTCAAACATCCTGCGCAGCTTCATGACAAAGTGTGGAAAGACCACGAAATTAAATTTAAGAGAAATTGTGAAAAGCTGATTACAGATGAGGATACTCTGGTCCTGGTCGGCGACCACAGCTGGGGAAGAAAACTTGCCCAGTGTGAGGAGGACCTGAAATATATTTCCGATCTGCCGGGAAGAAAGATCCTTCTGAGAGGCAATCATGATATGTTCTGGGACGCGAAGAAGACGGAACGCCTGAATGATCTTTATGAAGGAAAACTGCACTTTCTGCAGAATAATTATTACAGTTACGGGGATTACGCGCTGGTCGGCACGAAAGGGTTCTGCTTTGAGGGACCGTTTTACCTTGACCGATACGGCCATGTCATCGGATGGGATGAGACAAATGCCGCCCACGCCGAGAAAATCGTCGGCCGTGAGGCAGAGCGCCTCAAGATATCATTTGAGAAGGCAAGAGCCGACGGCTTCCGGAAATTTATCATGTTCCTGCATTACCCGCCTACAAATGTTCTGCAGAAGAACAGCATCTTCACGAAAATCGCGGAACAGTACGGTGCGGAACAGGTGATTTACGGGCATTGTCATGGAGAATCCCGTTTTCACGATAGTATTCGCGGAAAGAAGAGGGGTATTCGCTACAGTCTGGTCTCAGGAGATTGCCTGCGTTGGAATCCGGTCAGGATTTTGTGATGAAATGACCGATGAAAAGAGCCGGGATATTTTATCCCAGCTCTTCCAGATTCAATGTTTCCGTCACGGAGATATCTTTTACAGGATTATTACTGATATACAGATACCTCAGAGAAGTCATGTTAAAAAGAGAAGAGATGTCGGAAATGCTGTTATTTCGAATGTCAAGATAGATCATATCGGAAAGCCCTTTAAGAGCATCAAGATTTCCGGACAGCCGGTTGGAATTCAGATCCAGCCAGGAAAGTTCTGTGAGATCCGAAAGAGGAGACAGATCCGTCAGCTGATTGCCGCTCAGGTCGAGATACCTGAGCTTTTTTTTATCTGTAAGGACCCGAATGTCTGAAAGACTGCAGTTTTCAAGATCCAGCCATACCAGTTCGGACGACGCGGACAACGGCATGAGATCGGTTATCTGTGTATCCTGCAGATCGAGTCTCATCAGAGAAGGCATCTGTTTCAATACAGTAATATCCGAGATGTCATTTTCTCCGATGTAACATTCCTCAAGAGATAAACCGTCCAGGAACTGCAGATCTGAGATGCCGGTATTATTGACATCAAGAATCTTAAGTCCGGAAAGCTCATGAATCGGATTCGGAGAGGTCAGAGGATTATTTCCGACGCTCAGATCAGCAAGGCTGCCAAGAGAGCCGATCAGGCTTATATCCGTTATTCTGTTCCCTGAGAGCTCCAGATGGGAAAGGCCTGACAGATTTGATAAAAAGCTGATATCGGAGACATAATTATTATTCATGTACAGGGATTCCAGACTTTTCAGGTCCGATAGTGATGATACATCTCTGAGATCATTATTATTCAGATTCAGCCAGGTCAGGTTCGTCAGCTCGGAGAGAGCGGATATATCATGAATGTTGCTGTCCGAGAGATCCAGGGAAGTGAGCGGCCATATATCGCTGAGAAAGATATCGCCATTCGAAATCTCTGTTATATTACGTATTGTTTTTTCAAGGTTTTCGTCATTCCAGACCATGACGTGGTCTGTGAGGCCGGATTCATTAAAATCAGGGACCTGTACATCAGAGGCAACGGTTTCTTTAGAGTTGCTCCTGATATTAGAGATACCGTACTGCACAGCCGGATACGAACAGGCTGCGATAGCCAGCGCAATACCGGCTGCCAGCAGATTCTTTTTTAAAAGGGTACGCTTAAGAAGAGGGATCCGCGCTAGCTTTTCCGCATACCGCTCCTCAGCTTCAGGACCTTTCGATATAGCAAGTCTGGCATTCAGAAGAGAAGAGAGCATCTGTCCGGCATTCTGGTAGCGATCTTCCGGGGCATATCGAATCGCCTTATTGATGGCGGCGGAGAGTGCGGTCCCTGCGTTGAGAGGGGCTGGTATCTCCTCCCCGTTCAGGCGCTTTTCCAGCGCTGCGCTTCGCTCTCTGAGTGTGACCATCTGCTTTTCCGTATCAAGGAAAGGCATACGAGTCTTATTCATGAGCCAGTAAAGTACAAGACCGAGAGAATAGATGTCGACCGTTTGGTCATACGGTGAACCGTGGTACATTTCCGGAGCCATGTAATTTACGGAGCCTTTCTGAGATAGTGCGGAGGATATGTTCTCGAGCGTTTTGGCGACCCCGAAATCTCCGAGCTTAAAGGTATTATCTTCGGAGACAAATATATTCTGCGGCTTTATATCTCGATGAATCGTGTTGTATTTTTCACAGGCGATCAGAGCTTTACACAGATCGATGCCGAGCTCTATGGCCTCATCCTGAGGGAAAGGCTGCTTTTGATGCTGATAATCAATGAAGGGTGTGAGGAGCTCCATGCGTATATAGATATCCCAGGCGATTTCGTTCTGGTGAGGAACAATATGTGATGCCTGGATCCGAACAATATTGGGCGAGTCTTTCAGCTGCTCCATAATTTGGATCTCTTCCTTGCAGTTTTCCACGATCTGGAAGAAATAGTCCCTTGCATCAGCTGTCGTATGTCCTTCAGCCAGAAAAGATGCTACTTCGGTCTGTGACCGGGGAATCGTGATGACCTTGACTGCACTGGACATTCGCCCCGTAGAACTATCAGAAAAAGCTCGATATACGGTTCCGTACGATCCTTCACCTATTTCCCGGGTCACATACCATTCGGGCCATATGCTTTTAAGTGCTTTATTGACTGAATCAAGAGACATAATTAGTTAGCTCCGTCCGTATAATGAGTTTCTTCATCGTAAGAGTATGCCCAAACCTCTGAAAAGGAGTCCAGAGGATAGTCGGTAAGCAGGCACATCAAAATAAATGCCTCATATGGATTGGATATATTGATTTTACCCATATAGCATTTCTCCAGAAGTTCATTGGTGTCTTTAATAAAGCGGTGATACCGTTCATTCGGGAGCAGATCACGAGCACGAGCCGCATGAACAAAAAAGTTCAGTGTCATAAGGTCAGAACGTTCCACCGGGAATTTATTGTTCAGTATGGACGCTATACGTTGGCGATTCAGTCTTTTCTGAGAGAAATTCTTTTTCAGATGAGAAGCAGATGCTCCCAGCAGATTTCCCTTTTGATCCAGCGGAATGCCGTTGAACAGATTTCGCTCCACTTCCGCATTTGATATATCTGATATATTAATTTCCGATATATTCTCTCCCGATTCTTTTCTGAGCTGAAGTATAGTTTCTTTTGTTTCTGCAAGAAGTCTCTCGAACTCATTTTTTGCTGTGTAGCTGAAAGGATACTTACGGTCTCTGCATTTCAGCTTTCTGAGAAAAGAGAAAAGTTCATTTTCCGCAAGCAGAGAGACCTGGTTTTTTACTACGATCGTATGGTCGTCCATAGGATCAGAATAGTCAGGTTCCAGCGTCTTATATTCATCAAGGATCTGCATGGTGCGTGCTGCCCCGTAATGATTCTTTAAGCTGAACCAGTAGATGACCTCCTCGGGGTTATTGAAATTGAAATCATGATCACGGATTGCCTTCGTCAGAAAAAGACTGACATCTTCTACCGGCATGTTAAGACCGAAGCCCAGGATAAAGATGGTATCCCTGCTGACGATATCCTGCCTGAGCCAGTTTTTCACCATGGCATTCAGTTTTGTGGATGTCTCATGGAAAGACTTTGGGGTATTGGTATCCTGAAAGGAGCCTATGATGATTTCCTGATATACGCGGTCACTGATTGCACGGTAATCACCCCTGAGTTCTGCTTTCTCATAGATGTACCGTTTCAGATAATCAGAGAAAGAAACAACGCTTATCTTTTCCTTAAGATATTTATAAATCATCTCGGAATCAGAGGAATCAAAATCCTCCATCCAGATCAGGTCATGTATTTCATGGGCGGCGTTGTGTGTGAAATCGAGAGAGTTCCCGGGCATATCCAGTGTGTACTCAGTAATTAAGTCGGTCCAGTTTCTGTTCATTTATTCCACCCCGTTCGAGTATGTTGTTTAAAGTTGCTTCATTCTTATCTTAAAAAAAGAGGGAAAGACATCTGTAAAATTGATTTTTTATCATTAGGGATAAAAATGTATGAAAAAATGAATTTTACAAAAGAAGACTACTTTTATATTATAATATAATAGCAAAACTATATTTATAAGAAAGTTCTTTTTTGAGGGTGAAGATTATTGAAACGAATATGTGCATTTTCGCTGGTAGTCATGTTAATGGCAGCAATGCCGGCGCAGTCCGTATCTGCAGTTGATTCAATGCCTGCAGTTGAGATCATGCTTGCAGATGAGTCCGTACCTGCAGATGAGTCCGTACCTGCAGATGAGTCTGTAACGGAAGACGTAAGTACTTCTATTGCTGAAGATGAACCGGATAAAGCCGAATACTATAATATAGACCAATCGGAAGAAGATATCATCGAGAACAGTATCGGTGCTCCCGATCAAAGTGAGTATATCTATGATAATGACAGCCGGGAAGGTGACAGCAATGTGAGCGGAACCTGGGGAGGAGACCTCATGGGGCTTACAAAGGCAAAAGCCCGTGCGGAATTTTACATGGCCGCGGGGTGTGAACTTCCTGAAATTAAAGTTGCAGTCATCGATTCCGGCATCAACATAAGTCACGAGCTCTTTGAGGGAAGGCTTGATCCTGCAAGTCGTTCTTTTATCCATGAAAACGAGGAAGACTATAATGACCTGAATGGCCACGGCACGCACGTGGCCGGTATTATTGCGCAGAATACGCCTTCCAATGTAAAACTGATGGCTTTACAGGTGCTTGATGAGAACAATAAAGGAACGGCGGATGCTCTTGCTGAGGCTATACGTTATGCCGCTGAAAACGGAGCGAAGTTCATTAATCTGAGTCTGGGCGTATCGCTCGCAGAATGCGGGGGAGATATTTCGCAGTATGACAGATATAAAGAGACAATCGGGCCGGCTATCTCGGAAGCCTGCAATGCCGGAGTATTTATCTTCGCATCCGCCGGAAATAACAGTGAAGAACTGTCCGCCGATGCCGGTACATACCCTGCCGTCCTGGATGAAGTCATAACGGTCAATGCGATTACTGAAGATCAGGAATTATACAGCTTTTCGAATCGGGGAAGCTGCGTTGATTTCTGCGGACCCGGTGAGGACATTCTGAGTGCCGCTCCGGGCGGAAGCTCTTCCTATTGCTATATGAGCGGGACAAGTATGGCAGTTCCTTTCGTCGTGTCAGCAGGTGCTCTGATCTGCACTTACAATGAACCGGCGAATCTTGCTAAACTAAAATCCTATCTGAAAGCCGGAGTGAAAGAAATAGATCATTGCGGATACGGATTGCCAGTATTCGTTGATGGAGAAGTGAAAGGATCAAAATTCTATGAGGAAGGATCGGTATTTGTAAAACCGGAGATCACAGATGCTTTGACTTTTGGAACCTGGATCAATCTTGTCTGTTGGATACAAGGCGGTGGAGGCGCAACATATAACGTCTACAGACGGGAAGAGGGCCAGAAAGAGTTTACTGTTTTTCTTGAAAATCAGAATGCTGATCCCGGTCTTAATAAAGTGGTCATTACGGATGATACAGTAACGGTCGGTAAAACATATGAGTATTATCTGCGTATCAATCGTCCGTTCGACAGTGAAAAGAATATATCAAAAACAATATCCGTTAAGGCCAGGTATTCTGTTCGCCAATTATTTGTTTATGTAGAGGACGGCTTCAGCGATAAGATCAGTGTCGGGGAGACCACCCGGTTACGCGCTGATATTTATCCAATCAATGCGGATGACCAGTCTGTGACCTGGAAATCGGACTGGGAAGAGATCGCCACGGTAGATGAAAATGGTGTTGTTACGGGAATCGTCCCGGGACATGCCAATATTTATGCCGTGTCAAATGACACCGGGATCTCGGATGTTGTAAGGATAGAAGTAGTGAAAGAGTCCTATTATTCATGCGGGGAACATCTGAAATGGCACATCGAGGGGGACGATACTCTTATTATCTCCGGAACCGGTGATATGTATGAATACTCTTCTGAAACTCCATGGAAGGACAAGAAAACCGATATACAAAAAATCGTTTTAGAAGATGGTGTCAACAGCATATCGAATGGTGCATTTTCGGGTTTTCGTAATCTGCGGGAAGTCGAGATGGGAGATGGGCTGCAGACAATCGGTGAGAGGGCGTTTGCCGGATGTACATCATTGAAGGAAATCAGTCTGCCCGGAACACTGAAAAAAATTAAAAACGGTGCATTCAGTGAGTGTACCGCTTTGAGCGCGATAATTATACCCGATTCCGTGACTGCTGTTGGAATTGGGGCATTTAAAGGGTGCACTGCTTTGAGCGCGATAAAAATACCGGACTCCGTGACTGCTCTTGGAAACGGGGCTTTTAAAGAGTGTACCTCTTTGAGGGAAGCGGTCCTTCCGGCCGACCTGAAACAGATAGAAGACCAGCTGTTCTCCGGATGCAGCAATTTCGGGAAAGTTACACTCCCCGGGAATCTGGAAAGTATAGGTAGGAAGGCTTTTGCCGATACAAAACTTGAACAGATTGCTATCCCTGACAGCGTTGCGGAGATCGGAAAATGGGCTTTCTCCGGTACACCCTTAAAAAGCATTTCTATTCCCCGAAATGTGGAAGTGCTGGATGAAGTGTTCACCAACTGCACCGAATTGATGGAAGTTTTTATTTCTGCAAATGTGACAAGCCTGACGAAAGCCTTTAAAGGATGTATTAATCTGCATGATATTCATGTGGACAGGAACAACAAGGTGTATACGTCTGTTGACGGCGTCCTGTTCAGTAAAGACAGAAAACAACTGATCAGGTATCCGCAGGGAAGAGCGGATGAATATAGGGTGCCGGACGGCGTGACAGAAATCGTAGCAGATGCATTTGGAGAGTGCAGCATCAGGAAAGTGACTCTTTCCGATTCCGTTGAAACGCTCGGAGCATCATCTTTCTGCAACTGTACATCCTTAAAGAGTATTTATATCTCGGATCATGTTCAGTCCATCGGACGTGCCTGCTTTGACGGCTGTACATCATTAGATGATATTCGACTTCCCTCCGGTTTAAAGGTAATCTCGAAAGATTGCTTCCGGGGCTGTGCATTTGCCGAATTCAAAGTACCCGAAGGAATCACAGAAATAAGAGACGGCGCTTTTTCTGAATGCAGAAATCTCAAGCACTTCAAATTTTCTGATTCCATCGAGAAAGTGGACTCCTATCGTCTGTTCTATGGAGACAGATCACTGGAGGAAATCGAATTGCCGACCTGCTGCACAGTGCTTTCAACGGAAGCCTTCCTTGGATGTGATCAGCTGAAAAGTCTGACAATTCCTCATACCGTAAAGAGAATATTTACAGATGCTGTTCCGAAGGATATACCGGTCATAATCTATGAGGGATTCCTTGCTGACTGGAATAAGATCGAAAAAGCAACTGCTATTTCCCTGGAAAAGACAAGGCTGTTCCTGAGGTGCGCAGGACAGCTATCCGATGATATAGCGTGGAATGCGGAAGGTATCCCGGGAGATATGACGTTGACTGTCTCAGGGAAAGGAAGGATGCCGGACTTTACTTCGGTGGAAAATATTCCCTGGGGTGAGGCGAGAGAGGAGATTGCAGAAGTCATCATAGAGAACGGAATAACCCATCTTGGTGACAAGTCTTTTTATGAATGCAGAAATCTGGTGAAGGTTCTTCTTCCCGAAAGTGTGGAGTCATTCGGAAAAGATCTATTCTACCGGTGCCGGGAACTTAGAAGATTTACATATCTGCCTGAAGGCAGCGAGGAAGCCTATGAAATTGAGCCGCAGTACTTGTGTGCAGCGTATACAGGCAAAGCATTAACGCCGAATGTATGTGTTACGAGCGGTGAGCATGAGGAACTGCTGCAGGATAAGGATTATAAGATTGCTTATCGGAATAACGTTGAACCGGGAGAGGGTGCTGTTGTAGTGGCTTTTATCGGAGACTATGCCCATGAGGGCCATGTGCTGATTCCGTATGCGATCATGGCGAAGGATCTGGAGGGCGAAGATATCAAAGCCATATCGGATATGAGGCTGTCCGGGGATTTCTTTATTTACAGCGGGGATTCGTGCTGTCCGGATGTCATCGTAAAGAGCGGACGCTGGACGCTGAAAGAAGATGTAGACTATATCATCTCTTATGATCAAGATCTTGTTAATGCCGGGACCCATATGATCACGGTAACAGGTACAGGCGCGTATTCGGGAACAGTCTCGAAAGGCTATACTATCGCTGCGAGAGATATATCCGATATGAGCGCACAGCTTTCGGCGGAATCCTACAGATATGACGGGAATCAGAAGATGCCGGTCCTGAGCATTCCGGGTCTCACCGTCGGAGTGGATTATGAGCTGGCTTACCGTGATAATACGGAAGTCGGTACCGGTGTCGTTATTGTCCGGGGAAAAGGGAACTATACCGGAACGATTGAGAAGGAGTTCACAATTACGGAAGCTCCTTCGGATCCGGAA
>CAMNDN010000072.1:0-9080 GCA_946535445.1 uncultured Lachnospiraceae bacterium | reverse complement strand
CCGCGTTTTGTGCTTTGTCGTTATGGAAGAGCTTTATGTCGATTTGTTATAAATTTCCCGTTCAAGAATACCGGAGTATAGATTGAACTGCTTCTTTTTTTATGAGATACTGACACTAATATATGACCCAACAAGAAAGGCGGTTTATCTTATGGACAAAATTTTCGGGCTTAAAGAACATGGTACTGATGTCATGACCGAGGTGATGGCAGGAATCACTACATTCCTGACCATGGCATACATCCTGGCTGTCAACCCCGGCATTCTGGCTGCTGCAGGCATGGACAGCGGAGCTGTTTTCACCGCAACGGCACTTGCGTCCGCCATCGGCTGCGCCTGTATGGCTTTTTTTGCAAATCTTCCATTTGCACTTTCCGCAGGGATGGGGCTGAATGCATTTTTTGCCTACACCGTCGTATTGGGGATGGGCTACTCGTGGGAGATGGCTCTGACAGCGGTATTTGCAGAAGGACTGATCTTCATTGTCCTTTCCGTCACCAACGTCCGCGAGGCAATTTTCAACGCAATCCCCGGCACTTTAAAAATAGGTGTATCAGTAGGCATCGGACTTTTTATCAGCTTCATCGGCTTGCAGAATGCCCATATCTGTGTAGACGGCGTTACACTCGTAGAAATGTTCTCCTTCAGTACATCCCTCAAAGAAGGGACTTTTAAAACAGAGGGCATTACGGTCATGCTGGCTCTGATCGGCATCATACTCACAGCTTTCCTGGTGATCCGTAAGATCAAGGGAAACCTTCTGATCGGTATTCTGGCGACCTGGGCTCTGGGAATCATCTGCCAGCTCATCGGAATCTATGTGCCGGATCCGGCCACAGGCTTCTACAGCCTGATCCCCTCCGGAATCATCTCCGCGCCTGCTTCCATTGCTCCTACACTTTTCAAGATGGACTTTTCCATTATAGGTACTGTAAATTTCTTCGTTGTCATGTTCTCTTTCCTCTTCGTCGATGTATTCGACACGTTGGGAACATTGATCGGATGCGCCTCCAGGGCAGACATGCTGGACGAGGAAGGGCATCTACCGGGCATTAAAGGTGCATTGCTTGCCGACGCCGTTGCAACCACGATCGGAGCCGGTCTGGGAACATCTACAATTACTACTTTTGTGGAATCAACCTCCGGTATCGCTGAAGGAGGACGCACAGGACTTACTGCACTGACAGCCGGCGGTCTGTTCGCGCTCTCCCTGTTCTTCTCACCGATTTTCCTCACTGTCCCGTCCTTTGCGACAGCGCCTGCTCTGGTCATCGTCGGATTCATGATGATGCAGCAGGTAATAAAACTCGACTGGAATGACATAACAGAAGCGATCCCCGCATTCATTTCCATTATTGCAATGCCTTTCCTGTATTCCATCTCAGAAGGTATATCACTCGGAATCATTTCCTATGTGGTCCTTCACCTGCTGGCAGGCAAGTCCAGGGACATTTCTCCGCTCATGTATATACTGGCTGTAGTGTTCGTTCTGAAATATATTATGCTGTAACATCGGGAACGCCCCGGCTTTTTGCCGCACAGCGCAAAGTGCGGAACACCTTCATCATTGCACGGCTGCGTCAGAGATAAAAAAGGCATATCACACCGGGAAATCTCCGTGTGGTATGCCTTCTTAATTTCGATTGATCATTATCCAAAAATTCTGTTCCTGACAAGCAGGCTTTTCGTAAATAACATGTAAAAATCCCGGTTTATTTCAGCTTGCCGTAATCCTCGTCCGATACAGCTTCAAGCCATTCATTACCGGTTTCTTCTCCTGCTACTTCTATTGCCAGATGTGCGAACCATGAATCGGGTGCTGCCCCGTGCCAGTGTTTGACCTCAGCAGGAATATTGATCACTTTGCCCGGTGTCATCTCCACAGCATCTTTTCCCCATTCCTGATAATAACCTCTTCCGCCGACGCAGATCAGCATCTGTCCCCCGTCTTTTCTGGCATGATGAATATGCCAGTTGTTGCGGCATCCCGGCTCAAAAGTAACATTGAATACCGGTACCTGCTCTGTGGATAAGGGTGCCAGATAGCTCTGACCGACAAAGAACTGACCGTAAGGATTAGGATCTCCGATCGGGAAACAGATCGTATTCTGGAACCTGTCCTTTTCTGTCAGAGCCGGTTCTTCCTCGTTCCATACTTCCTTAGCCAGACGAAATACTGCCCAGCCTTTCGGCCATCCTACATACATTGTTGCATGAGTGATGATTGCTGCGATTTCTTCCTTCGTCACACCATGCGCCTTCGCATTCTGAAGGTGATAGCTCAGGGAAGAATCGGTAATGCCTGAAGCCATCAAGGATACAACGGTGATAATACACTTTGTTTTTACGCTGATCACTTCCTCATTCCATACTTCACCGAATAATACGTCATCGTTGAGATGTGCAAACATCGGAGAGAATTCTCCGAGTTGATTTCTACCTGCTGTCTGTACGATTTTTTCACTCATTTACACGTCCTCCTGATCAGTCTACGCGTCAATTATTCCTCATTCTCACGGAGAATTGTTTTCTGACCTTGTGTCAGAATATATTTTATATCTATCCTGACTACGTGTCAACGTTTTTTTCAGACCGGGATGCTAACTCCGGATTCCGTGGAGCTGCACAGGAATTCGGTTTGGAAAATATCAGCTGTCGCTGACCCGAATTCCGCACTCCCGTCTCGCAAGCGGGAAGAAAATTACCACCTGTATCCCACACCGTCTTCCAGATGAAGGTAATAATATCCCGCATGATCCATCAGTACTTTCATGTCATCGAACTGTTCTTTTGTAAGAAGTACATAGTACTGATTGTCTTTAAGATAGTAATGTACTATATACATATGCGGATACGCACCGGGATCGACGACATCGGCACACCCGGTATCACTGGAAGAATTACCGGAATTACAGGCAAGCCGGACGGCATATTGATCATCAATGACAGGTACGTCTTCGCGCATTACATTGCCTTTTAAATCGGCTACTCTGTAATAATACTCATATGTGTTATTGACAGGATCATCTGCCCATTTCACAATTCGGTAATTTCTGGCAAGCACAAGGACTTCTGTGTATGTTGTCCTGCCTTCCTCAATGGATGCAATAAATGCCTCCTTATCTCCTCCGAAGAGTCCCCAGCCGAAAAGGCCCTTCTTTGTTTTCCTGAGTTCCTCAGCCTTTGTACGTGGTACCGGAATAAAGGGAAGCGTTGTAACACTTGGATACTTCTGATTCTCCTGATACTCTTCCATGGCATTGGCGAACTCCTCCATCATGGAGTTCTCTAACATTTTGAACCCGCTCTCAATATCAAATAAACCCATTTTCAAGTGAATTTACATAGTAATATTCCGTCAGGGAATCCCTGAGCTCACTGCTCAGCGTATCATATGGGACATCTCCGATACCAAGTACTTTTATTCCCAGTTCGTGCAGACGCTTGCAGAAAAATGTACATGCGACGGGATATGCCGGTGATAGAAATATATAATTCATCTGGAGACCTCCTGGTGGATTTTAACCTGCCGCTTTTTTCTCGGTTCAGTGGGGGAATACCTCTCACCCTAAAGGTGGTGAGTCATTACAGATCGTCTCAGCGGGATCCCCATTCTCCCGCTGAGATAAAAAGGGACGAAGACCAGTGTCTCCGTCCCTTCTGCTGTCATTATTCGTATCAGCTTGTTGCGGATACCTTTGAGTCTACATGCATGCCCATTCCAGCAGTATGCGCGGAAACTTCCGAAGCCAGATAAAGAACGGCATTTGCCACCTCTTCCGGTTTCGCATAGCGCTTATCCATAGCATAGGTGCCGGCCAGCATTGCCATAGCTTCCTCGTGTGTCATGGAATCTCCGAAGAAATCCTTCTCAATTCTGAGCATCATCGGAGTATCTACCGGACCCGGGCATACATAATTTACATGGATACCGCAGGGACCAAGTTCCATTGCGACGCACTTTGTCAGGCCTGCGACGGCATACTTGGAAGAAACATACGCACTGTTCCCGGCAGTCGGTTCATATGCAGCAGCTGAAGCGACTACTACAACAGAACCGGATCCTTTTTCGATCAGTGTAGGAGCTGCGTACTTCATTGTCAGCATAACCGCAAAAACATTCAGCATGTATGTCTTCTCGAAAAGATCAAGAGTCATATCCTGTACCGGATGCGCTTTGCCTTCATAGCCTGCGTTCGGAACAACAATGTCGATTGTTCCAAAGAGAGCCTTTGCACCCTCTACATAATTCTTGATGTCTTCTTCCTTGTTCATATCCGCTACAAATCCGGCTACCTGTCCTTCCGCAGCATCCAATGTCGGAAGCAGTGCGTCTATCTTTTTCTGACTGGTAGAAGAAAATGCGACTTTTGCACCTTCAGCAAGGAAACCTTTTACAATAGCAGTGCCGATTCCGCCCGTGCCGCCGGTGACCAATACAACTTTGTCTTTCAGCTTAAGATCCATTTGAGCTCCTTTCTTAGTACATGATCTGCAAAGGATGTCTGTATGGCAGCCGTCACAGATCTTCTTTCAATTTATATACCATAATAAAGTCTATATTAGGCGCACCTAATTGTCAAGAAAGCAGACATTTTCGGCTGCAGACCTGCGTCCGCTTCTTACATGTTTTCTTATGAACATGCTTCCAGAGGAGTGACTCTTGTCTTAAGATATTCATCATGTGTCAATACGCGGATCTCTCCTGTTGTGGGAATACCAAGCTCACGGGCAAGGATCTCAGCGGTCTTGGCTGCACACATTCCGGTATAATAAATGCACTGAGCTTTATGCTGTCCCTGAGACATATCGAATTCTCTGGTCAGTACACGGCAGCATGCTGCTTTCTTGGTATTATTCTCCCTGAACCAGTCATGGAGTTCATTCGTCATAGCCATGCACTTCACAACATTGGGATCCTTCGGACCTTTCTGCTCCGAACGTCCGAATACCATGCCGATGGCCAGTACACCCCCGTTAAGAGCACCACAGATACAGCCGGACTTGCCAACACCGATAGCCATGCCGGATGCCATACGGATCATTTCGTAAGGAATGTCCATTTCGAACTGCTGAATAATTGTTTCCATTACAGCTTCGCAGCAGAAAAAACCTTTCCGATAGGATTCTTCCGCAGCATCCTGAACTTTGATAAGATCAATAGAAGTAGCTTTGATTTCCATATTTTTCTCCTTGTAAATTAAATAGACGGATCGATCAGGGATCTTTCAGTAAGTCTCTGTCTGCATAAGCTCAACTTATCATATATTCCGAAGGAATCCTAATGATTATAGTATTATTGTCTATAATATCAATCCAATTCCATAAATTTGAGAATTTCAGCTATAACGGCATCCATGATTCCGGGATCCGAGAATCGATGATCCGCTTTTTCTACCGGGACGAATTCAATAATGTTGTCATCGGCAAACTTTCTGACTTCCTCGAACGGTACGATCTCGTCCTTTACCCCATGAAAAATAATCATGCTCTCTGATTCATCAATAAAACTTTCTCCTGTAATATCTGCCGCCTTCAGATCTTCAAGGAACTCTTTCCCGATTCTTACCTTGCGGTCAAATCCGACCAGTACCGGTTTCCCTCTTTTCATTTTTTCAAGATCATCTTTGGACATAATTGTCTCAATCATCAGCTTATACATATTGACAGCCGGACAGCGAAGAGCGATCCGAACGAACGGATTGCCATGTTCCAGGATATACTTCAATATAAGGTAGCCTCCGAAACTGGTCGCGTATGCGTAGATCTCATCAACTCCGAATCGCTCCTTCAGATCCGAAAGGAGCGTCTGCAGATAGCTGTCACAGTCGGACAGGAGAAGATTCTTGCGTGCATCCTCCCCGTGGCAGGGCCAGTCAAATGTCACGACCGCCGTCTTTTTATTCTTGGCAACGGCTTTTCTGGCAAATCGTTCCGCCGCCCGATTATCCTTATGGCCTCCGAATCCATGTCCGAAAAGCACGATCCATCCTATATTTTTCGGATCAGAACAGTATACTTTGCATCGGATACTGTGACCGTCTCTGTTCACATCAAAGTACTTTTCTGTCATTTTATATCCTCCCTGAGCCTCCTCACGTCATCTTCTTATCACATACGCCGGACTGCCGCCATCCTGACACGTTCTCTCTTTCTTCAGCTCCTTTAAGTATATGATCAAGATTAAAAATTAACAATACTCTTAGCATTGTTCGTTAATTGCATCAGTCTGTCCGTTTCACATTGCCTTCATTCAGCAGTCTCTTTTTATGATATAATTTGTACATACTCGAAAAAGAAAGCAGAGGTCATCATGTCCAGACAGAAAGAAAAAATCGAATTCAGATACTATAATATACCCGCCGGTACATATGTGCTTCCCAAAATAGGTCCGGGCTGGGAACAGGAATACGGGGTCGGGATGAATGAGATGCTGCATTTTCATAATTATCTGGAGATCGGATACTGTTATCACGGCAGAGGGCGGCTGATCATAGACGAACGCGAATATCGCTACAGCGATAATATGTACACTTTTATTCCGAAAAACATCCCTCATACTACGATCAGCGATCCGGGAAATATATGTAAATGGGAATTTCTTTTTATTGATCTGGAGACTTTCATTCGTGATGAGATCCATTCAGATTATCTCTCCACGGATGAAATTCTCCGAATAACAAGCAAAAGAGGCACTCTCAAATCCATGAAGAATCATCCCGTCATGGGCCATCTGATCCAGAACATACTCAGAGAGTGCCATGAACAGGATTCCTACAGTCAGGAAAGCATAAAAGGGTATCTTTACTCACTGATCATTGAAGTGCTCCGGCTCGATGAAGAGAGGGAAAGCGCAAGACGCAGTAAAAGAATCAGTCATTATATTCAAAATGCGGTCAACTATATCAGCGTTCATTATTCAGAAGACGTTAAAATCAGGGATCTTGCGGAGAGCTGCGGGCTGAGTGAGAGTCATTTCAGAAGAATTTTCGTTGACAGTATCGGAATGAAACCGGTCGAGTATCTGAATCTGGTCCGGATCGAACATGCATGCATGCTCATCCGGAAAGGAGAGCAGTCAATGGAAGATATCTGTTATACGGTCGGTTATCAGACACCATCCACCTTTAACCGAAACTTTAAAATGATCACAGGAATATCCCCTCGTGATTTCAGGAACACCACCGAGACAACAACGCCGCTCTCCAAGTTCAGGATCACGGCTCTGCGCGGATGGGAAGGTTTCGATTTTCTTCCGGACAAATGATCGAATTTGCACAAACACAGATTGTTTATTAGTGGAAATTATACTGTAAAACGGGTATAATGACAATTAATATAAAGGAAGTTGGTCAATTACCTGTCAAAATGCACAAAATTTCCCGACATTTTGAAAGGTGTATGACCGGATAAAAAAGGAGGTATATATGAAAAAGAAACTTTTATCAGTCATGCTCGTCGGCGCTATGGTCGTTTCACTGGCGGCCTGCGGCGGATCTTCATCATCAAGCTCAGGATCCGGAACAGAAGGCGGTGAGAGCACAACGGCGGAAGTCACATCAGGCGGCGAGCACACCCTGACAGTCTCCGCATGGGACGCAAACTTCAACATTCCGGCTCTTCAGGCAGCAGCAGATGACTACAAGGCCAATGTTGACCCGGATTTCGAGCTGGTCATCAACGAAGTTTCCGGTTCTTCCGACGTTGAGACAGCGATCACAACAGGCGGCAGCGCAGGCGATTACAGCCAGCTGACAGACATCGTTCTTTTCCAGGATCATTACATTCAGAGATATGTCGCTGACTATCCGGATGCATGGGTAGCCGTTGAAGGCGCTGACATCGACTGGTCTGATTTCGGTGAAGAAAAACTTTCCTACAGCATTATCGACGGGCAGCACTATGGTGTTCCGGTAGATAACGGAACCTGCATTTTCGCATATCGTACAGATATCCTTGAGGAAGCAGGTTACACACTGGCTGACGTTACGGACTGCACATGGGCAGACTGGATCAAGATCGGTGAGGATGTCTATAACAAGACAGGCAAGTACCTCCTTTCCATGGACGGCGACGGCAACGATCTTCCGTACATCATGCTTCAGGCTGAAGGTGCTTCCCAGTGGAAGGACGGCGAGCCGTACATCTCTGAGAACGAGACAATGGTCAAGATCATCGACACGATCGTCGAGGCAGTTCAGAAGAACGCTCTTTACCTTGCAAACGACTGGTCAGACTACACAGATCAGACAATCCAGGGCGATATGGTAGCAGGCGTCATGAACGGCAACTGGATCATCCCGACAATCGAGCAGGTAGCTGACAACTCCGGAAAATGGGAAATCACGAACCTCCCGACGCTGAACGGCGGCGGCGGATATGCAGCCAACGGCGGATCTTCTCTGTACATCACAAGCAACTGCGCCAACGTAGATCTTGCAAAAGACTTCCTTGCCAAGACATTCGGCGGCTCCACAGCTACATATGACAAAGCCCTGACAGACGGCGGCGTTATCACATGCTGCATCTCCGCAGGCAAGTCCGAAGTTTACCAGGCAGGCGTTGATTACTTCAACGGTCAGCCGATTTATGCCGATATCGTTGAGATGGGCGCAAATGTTCCGGTCGTAGAGCAGAGCGATTATCATTACAGCTGCCGCAGCCTTATCGCTGCAGCGATCATCAACATCGCACAGAACGGCGTATCAACGAAAGATGCTCTGAAGGAAGCTGAAGATCAGCTGAGATTCGAGATGGGTCTGTAATTCATATATCAAAAAAACTATTTGCTGATTGATAACAAAAACAAACGGGGAACCGGGTTTCCGGTTCCCTGTTCAGACGAAAGGGGGTTACATCTTGAAGAACAAGAGTGTAACAGCAAAACAGGAAAGATGGGGCTGGCTGTTTCTTTTGCCTGCAACACTCCTTATCTGCATCATGAGTTTTTATCCGATTATTCAGGCGTTTATCACCTCCTTCAAGACGGGCTCCAGTGCCAACATGAAATGGGCACAGCCCATCATCTACAACTACACACGAATGTTCTCGGATAAGCTGTTCATGCGATCCGTTGGAAA
>CAMNDN010000071.1:0-9255 GCA_946535445.1 uncultured Lachnospiraceae bacterium | reverse complement strand
GGTTCGTCGGGCGGTTACGGCAGCTCCGATTACAGCTATTACGGGGGCAGCAACGGTTCCGCGGAGATCATCGGTCAGCTTTTCAACGCCTTCCTGTCGACCCGGTCGCTCGCTCCGGGAATGGAGGTCAACGGTCTGACGTCGGAGAACTCCTCATGGCTCGATACCGATCTGATCAGAGAAAAGCAGGATTATTATGCCGAAAATTTCATCGATGCATCCGAACTTGTGTGGACGGACAAGAACGGCGGAAAAGCCATGGTACTTTCAGAGGAGACCTGGGGGCTTATTGAGAAACTCGAACTCAATATATTCTATGATAATGGGAACGGGTATGTTGACCTTGGAAGTGATAATCTCTTCTCCTTTGATGAGGATGGAGACCTTATCGGTGAGTGGGACGGCACCTGGATCGGCCTGAACGGACAGATCGTTCCCTACTATGTAGTCCTCTCGACACGTGACGACAGTTCATACACGGTCATCGGACGGGTTCCCGCCCTGCTCAATGGCGAGACGGATTGCAATATGATCATCAAGTTCACGAGTGAAGATCCGGAAGGCTCGGTCGTCGGAATCAGTACCGTACAGAATTATAAGACACCGGAGGAGATCCTCGGAAAGATCGAAGCGATCGATGATGAGAATATCGCAGGATCCACTCTTGAGTTCCTCTGCGATCTCTACGGATATGATTCGACCTTCGACGATCAGTATGAACTCGGAGATATCATGACGCTTGATCCGGAAGAGGAAATCGAGATTTATAATATTGACCTTGAAGATCCGGAAAACGTGAAAGCCATGTATAAGATCACGGATGTTTACGGGAACGAATACTGGACGCCTGAATTCAATTGATGATTTGAACCTCCGGCATAACATTTGCAAACAGCAAAATTTTGTAGATACAAGACCCTCTGTCTGTACTGAAAGACAGGGGGTCTTTTGAGTAAAATTTTTTTACTTGTGTGTACATCTGACAAGACAGATGGGATTGAGGTTCTGAATTTAATGGTTTTTTTAACTTTTCGCATTTAGTGACAGGTGATACAATTGCACATTGAGATTTTGCTGTGCTATCATGTATTGGGGATATTTTATACCAGAGTTGTCACAAGTAATCTTCGAGGAGGGGGAAGAAGATATGCCGGCATCAAAGTATCATGAAATATATGAAGACCTGCGAGGGAAGATTGAGAACGGGCAATACAGATATAATTCGTATCTTCCGTCGGAATATAATCTGATCGTTGAATATGACTGTTCAAGAAATACTGTTCGAAGAGCGATTTCACAGCTCGCCGATGAGGGCTATGTTCAGAGCATGCACGGAAAAGGGGTCCTTGTCATATGGACACCGTCACAGCCGTCTCTTTTTTCGTTCGGCGGTATTGAGACAATGAAAGAAGCTGCCAGCCGCAACGGAATGGTCTACAGAACAAAGATTATTCGCTTTGAGGAAATTATCGTAGACAGGGAACTCTCAAAGCGGACCGGCTTTGAGGCCGGTCAGCCGGTCTATGCCATCGTGAGGGCACGATGCTTCGATAATGAAGCGCTTATTATTGACCATAACTGGTTTCTGTGCTCGGTCGTCAGGGAACTTACTCCGCGTATAGCAGAGAATTCCATTTATGAATACCTTGAGAAGAATCTCGGGGAGACGATCATGACGACTCTGCGGAAGCTTACGGTCGAGAGAAGAACAGAGACGGATCAGAAATATATGGATCTGCGCGATTACAATTGTGTCGTTGTGGTCACTTCTCACACATACAATTCGACAGGGACCATGTTCGAATATACCGAGTCGCGGCACAGACCGGATCGTTTCGTTTTTTATAATCAGGCCAGGAGATTAAAACACTGAGCTCTACCGGGAATACCTTTTGATTTTAAACAGACAAAAACAACTGTGTATGGGATATGTTTTACGCAACTGTCCGCATATACAGTTGTTTTTTTGTCTCATGAGCGGAAAAAACGGGAGAAGAGACGTTTCTCATAACATAGGAACGAGCTTCGAAACAGGACTTGTTATACTGTTAAAAAAAGTTGCATAATAAAACGGTGATAAATGGGCACTGAAAAAAGCGGACTTCAGGGAACTCAGGGATCTGTTCAAAAAATGGCAGGAGGGAATGGCGGAAAAGAACGCCTGGAATGCCCTGTTCTGGGATAATCACGATCAGCCTCGCGCGCTTTCGCGCTTCGGTGATGACCGCAGGTACTGGAAGGAATCCGGCAAGATGCTGGGAGCTCTGACTCATCTGATGCGCGGAACACCGTATGTGTTCGAGGGTGAAGAGATAGGAATCACCAACACCGGTTTTACATCCATCGAACAATACAAGGATGTTGAGTCATTGAAGTGAATATTTGTCTCCTGGATGTATTATATATGCATATTGACTCTGTTTTTCAAAATATTTGTTGAATATTCAAAGGTTTTTATGTATTATTAAACATACAATTAGTGGCAACGGGGCCGGCGCAGAGTGTTATTATGCGCCGGTCTTTACGTTTGCACTTTTGGAATTATCATTGAGGAGGGAAATATGGAAGGTTTAATCAGTATCCTGGAGGCCATCGACGCGGTCGTATGGGGACCTATCATGCTGACTGTTCTTGTCGGCACGGGTATCTACCTGACGATCCGGACAAAGTTCCTTTGCTGGAAAAATCTTGGCCACGCAATCGGAAACACCTTGTCGAAAGAAGCCAGAGAGACCAAAGGAGAAGGTGACGTATCACCGTTCGCGGCTCTCTGTACCGCTCTTGCAGCTACCATCGGTACCGGAAACATCGCGGGTGTCGCATCCGCACTTGCAGTCGGAGGTCCGGGTGCGCTGGTATGGATGTGGATCTCGGCAGCATTCGGTCTCACTTCGAAGTTCACGGAGTGCGCGCTTGCTGTCCGCTATCGTATCAAGAATGAAAAAGGAGAGATGCTCGGAGGACCTATGATGTCCATGGAACGCGGTATCCCGATGGTATACGGCGAAAAGTGGAAGGGCCTGGGAAGAGGTCTTGCAGTTGCCTTCGCATTCTTCGCAGTCGTAGCTTCATTCGGTATCGGCAACCTTACACAGGGCAACTCGATCGCGTCAGCCATGCAGACGATCGCCGGTATCCCGATGTGGGTCGTAGGTATTGTCGTAGGCGCAGCCACCCTGATCGTTGTTGTCGGCGGCCTTAAGAGTATTTCAAATGTTGCGTCTGTTATCGTTCCGTTCATGGCGATTTTCTATTTTGTCGGAGCAGCCATCGTCGTTCTTCTTCATATCACGGCAGTGCCGGGCGCATTTGTCACCATGTTCCGTATGGCATTTTCTCCGCAGGCTGTAGGCGGCGGAGCTGCAGGTACGGTCGTCGCTTCCATGGCCCAGGCTATGAACAAGGGTGTTGCCCGCGGATGCTTCTCCAATGAGGCCGGTATGGGTTCCGCAGCGATCACGGCTGCCGCAGCGACAAGTGACGATTATATCAAGCAGGCTTACATCAGCGAGACAGGTACATTCTGGGATACATTCGTAGTATGCTCCATGACAGGTCTCTGCATTCTGACCAGCGGCGTTATGGAAGAAGTCGTTGTAGACGGCAAGACGGTACTGCAGGGCGCTCCGCTGACAATTCGTGCTTTCGAGTCTACACTCGGAACACCCGGTGCATGGCTTGTTGCGATCGCGCTGGCGCTGTTCGCATTCTCTACGATCCTCGGATGGGAATATTACGGTGAGAAGGCTCTCGAATATCTGACGAGAAGTACCAGTGCCGCAATGGCTTATCGTATTCTTTTCTCTGTGATCGCATTTGTCGGATGTATCTCCGCATTTGAGATTGCATGGGATATCGCGGATATTCTAAACGCGCTCATGATCATTCCGAACGCGATCTGTATGATCCTTCTTGTCGGTCCGCTCTTTAAGGACATGATGGATTATGAGAAGAAAGAGAAGAGTAAGAAATAAAGAATAAAGATGAGAAAGAACGGGGCTGCCTTGGCAGCCCCGTTTAGTTATGGCATTGGAAGCGTCGTTATGCATAATTTTCAGATAAAGTGATTTCCGATAAAGTATACGAGGACCAGAACAGCCCCGATGAACAAAATGACTGTCAATATTTTACGAAGTCGGATTTTCCGGGCCTCCGGATCTCTGGCTGAGATCAGATGAACGATCTGGGGGGTGATGGATTCCAGCTCGGTAAGAAGTTCCGAGGCATTTTCATAGCGGGCCGTTGGCCTCGTCTCGGTGCATTTTGAGATGACCGGCTCAAGGACCGCTACTTCCGGGCGTTCCATGAGAGGTGCCCTGGGAGATGGAGATGCCGGTGATACACCTGTGATCATTTCGCGCAGAAGAGATCCGCATTCCAGTATATCGGTCTGCGGTTCCGCCGGCAGATACTCATACTGTCCGGAGGCGATATAAGAACCGGAGAGTGCGGAGGCCGTGGGCGGAACAGTGGGCGTGTCGGGATTTTCCGGATCGATTTCCCGTGCATGGTCAAAGCCAAGAAGATAAAGCTGACCGCTTTGCGTGATCATCACGTTTTCCGGACTGATCCGACAGTGCACGATCGGGCGTTTCCTGTCATGAAGCGGCTGAAGAATATGGCAGAGCTGCAGCATATAATCCAATGCGATATCCGGTTTTAAAGGACCGTAGGCATCCAGTATTTCTCTGAGCGTGCTGCCGGTAATGTATTCCTCGATCACGACGAGAACGTCAGGTCTGCCGTTTTCTCCGAAATTTTCTATGATGTCGATTATGCGCGGAATGCCGGGGATCGACCTCATTTTTATATACTCGAAAACACCGCGGTCATAGTTCCGCAGTTCTTTTTTTACGTACGTTTTTCCGCTTTCCACATGCTGTACCAGATGGGCAAAGCTTTTTTCATTCATATCGGCAAGGTCGCGGTAGAGTGACAGGCGGGTGACCTCCGACTGTTCCGGGAGTTCCTGAGGGTCCAAGGCGTGCTTCCTTTCGAGGAAAAGGTATATGAACAGGTGATAATACGTCATCATTATATATTACCGGACAGCAGAATGGCAACGGCTTTCATCAGGGGACGGATTGTTGAATTTTGAAAATTTATACCTGCCGGCCTGACGAAATTTCAGGTCCACCTTCGTATATTTTTCCGGTATTGTCAGGGAAAGAGCTCCGATGATACTATGATTTTACATTTCTTCGCAGAGATTGTTCGATCTCTGTTTTCCCATTGCTATTGCTTCATCTGCGACAGGAACGTCCGGGTGTTTTTGATTCCGAAAAAAGGAGGACATGAATGGCCTTGTATATTGTTTTACATCTCCTTACGGCAGGCGCTGCCATGATTTGTGATCTTAAGAGTCGACGTATTCCGAACCTGCTCGTTCTGTCGGCGGCACTTACCGGAGCTGCCGCTCATGGACTTGATGGAGGAGCGTACGGTATATTCCGGTCTCTTGAGGGGTGCCTGGTCCCCGTGCTCCTTATACCGCTTTTTCGTTTCCGCATGATGGGGGCGGGAGACATCAAACTTCTGATGAGCCTGGGTGCAATTGTCGGATATCCGGGGATCGTGTGCCTGCTGTTCTGGTCTTTCATGATCGGAGCCGTCTGTGCTTTGCTTATCATGATCTTTGTGACCGGAGTGAGGGAACGGATCCGATATTTTCTGGGGTATATGTATCGTTATCTGCGCACGGGTCAGATCAGACCGTACCGGATCCCGGGAAAGAGACCGGAGAATTTTCCGTTCGCGGTGCCGGTGTTCGCCGCTTCGATCGTGTATATGATTACTGCGCCAAAAATATCATTCTGATACCGAGCCTGCCGGAGTAGGAAGAATGATACATATATTTTTTAAAAAGAGGGGGAGTGAGAGAACGTGAAGTACAAAATATTTGCTGTCTGTGACCCTGAGAGAGAATATGCGGAGAAATTTTCGGATTATGTGAGAGAGCACGGCAATATCCCCATGGATATTCATGTCTTTACGCAGATTATGGAACTGAGGGCCTTTATGAACACACAGAGGATCGAAATACTTCTGCTGTCAGAACAGCTTCTCAGTGAGGACACCCGGGAGTGGCCGGTCGGAACGGTAATTGTATTGAAGGAGCAGGGGGAAAAGAAGGAAACGGATCGGTTCCCCGGAGTGTACAAGTACAGCTCTGTCAGAAAAATTCTCCGTGAGGTGATGGATATATACGGGCAGGGGGACAGTATCCCTGCCGGAGAGAGGATCCTGAAACCGGCCTGCCATGTGATCGGTGTTTACTCTCCTGTTTCGAGGTGCTTTAAGACTTCTTTCGCACTGGCTCTGGGGCAGATCCTTGCCGCCGGAAAACCGACTCTTTACATAACGATTGAAGATTTTCCGGGACTGGATAAGCTTCTCCACGAGTCGTTCGAGAGCAATATTTCCGACCTGATCTACCTGATGCGGCAGGGAGAGGGCGATCTGATCAGCAAAATGGCGGCGCTTGTCGGCCATATAGCTGCCCTTGATTTTATCCCCCCCTGTACAGCGGGGCAGGAACTCAGGGGGGTGAGCCCGGAAGAGTGGCATGAACTGTTCCGGGAAATCATTGATCACTCCAGCTATGAGGCTGTCATTCTTGATATAGGCAGCGGACTGGCCCACCTAGACGATTTTCTGACAGAGTGCGATGTTATTTATATGCCTGTAGCCGATGATATTTACGCGGATGCCAAACTTGCTTCCTTCGAAAACTTTCTCAGACTGTCAGGTTCAGAGCGGATCGCAGGCAGGATCCGGCAGATCCGGATGGGAGAGCCGGAACTGCCGGCAAATCGCGACAGATATCTGCAGCAGATCGCATGGTCCGGGATAGGCGATTATGCAAGAGACTGTATTATAAAAGACGGATTGTAAGAAAAAGAGATGAAGGAGAAAGACCTTCGGGAAAACGGATCGTAAGAAAACGGACCGCTTCACGATTCGGACGAAAAGAGATGAAAGAGGAGAGTTAGTGTTTCTTAACCATGCCTGCCTTCCTTATAATTAAAGTAACTGCAGATGTGCTGAAAGCAATAGGATGGACAGATATATGTTAGCTGCTTCAGGAAGGGAGAGATAACGATTATGAGTCAGAGCGGAGTATATAATCTGAAAAGAACCGTTGACTGCGAGGTATGCAAACTTGCATGGGAAGATAAATTAGACCCGGAAAATCTGGAAAAAATAGTTTATAAAGTCAGCCCGGGCCCGAAACCTGTATACAGGTGCTGTGTTTACAAGGAGCGTGAAATCGTACGTGCCAGAATACGACTTTCCAGCTGCCTCAATGCCGATGTCAACAACGAGACCAAAAATGTTGTTCAGGTCATCAAGCCGGCCTGCGATGACTGCCCGACTTCCACCTATTCCGTTACGAACAATTGCCGGTTCTGCATCGGAAAGACCTGTCTTTCTGCATGTAAATTCGGCGCGATCACTCAAGGTGAGCTCAGAATGCAGATCAATCCGGACAAGTGCCGCGAGTGCGGCAAGTGTGCCAGCGAGTGTCCCTTCGGTGCCATCGTACATCTGGAACGTCCGTGCAAGAAGGCCTGCCCTGTCAATGCCATTTCTTATGATGAATATGGTTTCTGCCAGATCGATGAGAAAAAATGTATTCACTGCGGACACTGCATTCATAACTGTCCGTTCGGAGCTCTCAGCTCCAAGAAATTCCTTGTTCCGATCATAAATGATATCAAGGCAGGGAAAAAAGTCGTTGCCATGTGCGCGCCTGCAACGGAAGGTCAGTTCGGCAAGGATATTACAATGGCAGCTGTGAGAAGAGCGCTGCTCAAAGTCGGTTTCGCGGAAGTCGTAGAGGTCGGTCTCGGTGGCGATATGACAGCTGCGTATGAGGCCGCCGAGTGGGCGGAGGCCAAGAAAGAGGGACGCAAGATGACGACCTCCTGCTGCCCTGCTTTTATCAGTATGATCCGTCATGAGTTCCCGAAGCTCTATGAGGAGAATATGTCCACCACGGTCTCTCCGATGGTCGCGGTCTCAAGATACCTGAAGGCGCTGGATCCGGAAACCGTAACGGTATTCATAGGTCCGTGCATTGCGAAGAAAGGCGAGACGCTGAATGAGTTCATTGCGGACCGGCCGGATTATGCGCTCACCTTCAGAGAGACACTTGCGCTTCTGGAATCGAAGGATATTGAATTTGAAACAGTAGAGGAGGATTATCAGGAATCATCTCTCTGGGGCAAGAAATTTGCGGGCAGCGGCGGTGTCGCGGATGCCGTTCTGGAAGTCATGAAGGAGCGCGGAGAAGATACTTCCGATATCCATCTGCTCGCGTGCGCAGGCGGTGCCGAATGCAAGAAAGCGCTTTTGACTCTTAAAGCGGGAAGACTGAAAGAAGATTTCATTGAAGGTATGATGTGTCCGGGCGGATGCGTCGGCGGACCTTCCAGAGTTCAGGCGGAGACAGAGGTCGTAAAAGCGCGCAATACACTGTTCAAAAAGGCAGACGGAAGAAAGATACTCGAAAATCTGAAGAAATATCCGATGGATCAGTTCTCCATGTATCGCGACGGACATATGGAGTGAGATCTTCCGGTTTAGGAACGGTGCTGCAGGCACCTGTTTCGGCAGTGAAATATCGATAAATGAATACTTGCATTTTTTGCAAAACAAGCCCTGTAACAGGGCTTGTTTTTGGTACGCTTTCTTGACAAATAATCAGTGCTAAAATTATAATCTTTATAATAAAAGAAAATTTTTACTGAAATAATTTGTCATTTTATACTGTGCAACACCCTCTTTTCGTGCCCATGTAATGTCGGGCGTGGATTGAAATCCCAGAGGAACAAAAATGAAAATAGGATTTACTGAATTACTGCTTGTCTTTATAGTTGCGCTGCTTGTCATAGGTCCGGACAAGCTTCCTTTGTATGCCAGAAAGCTGGGAATTGCACTGAAGGAGTTCCGACACGCGACGAACGACATGACGAAGGAAATCAGAGAGAGCGTGGTGGAGCCTCTGGAGGAGGCGCAGAAACCGATTCGTGAAGCCATGGCTCCGCTGGAGGAGATGGAAAAAGAAATCAACGGAAATATAAAGGGGCTGGGGAAATCGCTCGATGATCTCGGCCGCGGGAAAGCAGTCAGAAAAGATCCGGATAAGACGGAAGACATACAGGACGGAGAGGGCGCCGAAAAGCAGGCGGATACAGAGACGGTGGATGCTGAAGGCCCGGAAAGTACAGAGGCCGGAGCTGCGGAAGCGGC
>CAMNDN010000070.1:0-9287 GCA_946535445.1 uncultured Lachnospiraceae bacterium | reverse complement strand
CAGCTCTCCACTCCCTTTTCTCAGATTCTGTACAAGAAGCGTAGAAAATGTTCTGTACTTTGCCTCTTTTGAGCGTTCCCCAAGTTTTCGGTAAGCATCTATTTCAGAAACGCCTTTTTCCATATCGGCACACATGCGCAATATTTCATCGAACCCTTCCCGCTTCGGACCTCCGTTCTTCAGAGAAATACGGTAGTCATGAGCGGTCTTTTCAAATGCCGCCCTCATACTCATGCCCGCATTCAGCAAAAGTACAAGTTTATTTACAAGGTGAGGATAATCATACAGTAATGCTTCCTGTCGCTTTGCTTCCTGAATATCACGATTCTGGATTCGGGAAAACATGAAAAGTGCCGCGAACAGGAGCCCTGCAAAGAGAACAATGAGTCCCTGACCGCTTCCGGCTGAATGCCATACGACATTTTTCCCGTCAATCTTATCCGGAAGGATCAGCTTCTCATCTTCACTGTTATTGGATGAAGATACGGCTTCGTTCACTTTCTCTCTCAACGCTTCATCTCCGGTGAGTTCTTTCGGAAAAATGGTCAGGGGAATGGTTACTTCTTTTTCCAGCTCTCCCCACTCAAGGCTCGCAGTAAGCACTACATCTGTACCTTCTTCAGGGATACCTCTGCAGATCTTCCCGTCCCAGTCAAGAATATCGGGGCGGTCTGTTACCCAGGAGATCACGATCGGCATCTCCTCGTAAGAAGATATAAGCTTCAAATCCTGATTTATGTGTCCGGCTGACTGGCCTTCAAGAATGATCGATTCGATTTTCATAGCAGCCCTGCTCAGGATCGCTTCTTTTTCTGTTTCACTGTAAGAACGCGGAGCGACTTCAATTTCGATCGGCCGCTCCTCCCCGGAAATAGAAAGTTCAAGATTTTGTGTATAGGTCTGGCCATTGTAATCTTCGCGCAGGAGATACCCGTCTTCCGCTGTGCTTCCCAAGTGGCCTGTTACCGTTATGACAGCAGCGGCGATATTTGCCGCAAAGATGACCAGCAGTGCCGTCCGAACACTTCCGTCGTCTATACTGAGCCCGGAAAGGAACCTGATATTGAGCATGTGAGCCGATTTAAGGAAACCTCCGCGGACCGAAAAGAACATAATACTGTAGACGACAGGTATCACTGCATAGATCCATATGTACTTCATAGCATCCCTTTCCCGTGCCGGTCAGACACGTATATCAACTATTTTCCTGCTCCACCAGAGGGCCCCGCTGTAAACGGCAAGACAGGCTGTCATAGCCAACCTCCCGAAGAAGGAGGTATACAGTACGGTAAGAAAATCCGGAGAAGTGAGCTGCATGTAGAGGATAATAAAGGCAGGCATAACACTCATTATCTTCTGCTCATATTTTTTTGCGGCGATAGAAGTTTCTATTTCGCGCTCTACGTCAATTTTGGAAGATATTGTGTTGGCTGTTTCCCGAACAATATTCGCGGTATTGCCCCCCATTCTCTTTGCGGCTGCAAATACAGCAGCGAAATTCTCTATGTCCTCTGAGCCTGAACGTCGGCCAAAGTCGATCAGAAGTTTTTCTACAGGCACGGAAAGCCGGACCTGTGTGTTTATCCACATAAGCTCCCGGGTCATATCTGCATCCGGTCCTGCCTGATCCATGAGGTTCCGTTCCGCATCCCGGAACGCATTTTCTACCGAGTAACCGGCGCGCAAAGCAACAGTTAGACTGCCGAGCATTTCGCGAAAATCTCTGATCAGTTTCTCCTGCCGGTCGGCACAGCGTTTTTTGATCGAGCTGCGGACATACAGGTATCCAAGCGGGGAGAGGGGGAGAAGGACAAGCGGAGTGCGGTAGAAAAGATATGCGATGCCTCCGACAAGCAGGCAGGCCTGGACCAGAATGCTGATCCATTCGAGGCGGGAAGGATGGTAAGTGATGTAATCAGTCTTCATACGCTTCCTCCTGTAAAACGGGAAGGAAGAGAGAGGCCGCTCCTCTTAAGCTTATGTGTATGGGTCAGAATGCCGATCTGTTCAAAAGTACATTCTTCGTCATTCCACCGGAATATACTGTGCATCTGAATTTCTTCTCCCTCAAGACCGTCGAGTTCTGCAATTTCAAGAACATGCCGCGAGCGGTCGGCGAGACGGCCGAGATGAATGAGCAGATCGACCCCCGACGCGATCTGACGCCTGATCGCGGCAAGAGGAAGCTGAACACTGAACAGGACCATGCTCTCAAGCCGGGAAAGCATGTCATAGCAGGAATTGGCATGAAGTGTGCACAGGGATCCGTCATGTCCTGTGTTGAATGCCTGCAGCATATCGACAGCCTCTCCTCCGCGGACCTCCCCTACAACGATTCTGTCAGGTCTCATTCGGAGACTCGACTTGATCAGATCTCTTATAGTGACTTCGATGCTGCCTTCCATATTGGCAGACTTGGCCTCCATGCGTACAAGATTGCCGATTCCCTGAATCTGTAATTCGGCATTATCCTCAATGGTTATGATGCGTTCTTCTTTGGGAATATAGTTCGAAAGGGCATTCAGAAAGGTTGTTTTGCCTGCGGAGGTACCTCCGCCTATGATAATAGAATAACCGGCTGCGACAAGTGTTCTGAGAAAATCCGCAGCCTCCTGTGAAATACTGCCGAGTCGGATCAGTTTCTCCATCGTGATAGGTTCTTCAGGAAAGCGTCTGATCGTCAGAACGGGTCCGTCAAGCGCGACAGGCGCCGTGACGACATTGACGCGGCTGCCGTCCGGGAGCCTGGCATCGACGATCGGACTGGATTCATTGACGACCCTGTTCACTCTTCCGACGATCTGCTGGATGACATCATCGAGCTTTTCCCTGGAAGAGAAATGATGATCCCACCTGAAAAGGCGTCCGCCTTTTTCTACATAGATGTCCTTCGGACCGTTGACCATGATCTCCGTGACGGCCCGATCATCGATCAGATCCTGAAGGATATCGAGCCTGCGGACGGAATAAAATAATTCACGTGACAGTGAAGTCCGTTCTTCAATGTTCATGTAGGCGGAGCGGTTTTCTTCGAGGATGAGATCTGTGATCATTTTTCGTATCTCATCATCTCCTATGTCACCGGCTCTGTCGAGCTGGGACATCAGGGTCGTCCGCAGACGGCGGAATCGTATCTCCCTGTCAGACGGGGAGGATGTCTTACCTGAAAGGAACGTAAAATCAGTAGGATTATGCATGGGACCTCCTTTGGGAAATAAAAAGAAATGTAAATGGTCGGCTGAACAGCGTGACCGAAATGAGTGATGACATCAATATAACAATCAATCCATCTGCATTGCAAGAAAAATATTGATCGGTTCCGGGAAATTTTTGTCTACTTTTACCTCTTGCGGAATCAGGGGGCTTAGTATATTATTTGTTCTGCATCTACAATATCTTGTGGATGCTGAGAGGTTAAGACACATAATGTAGAAGTTTGACAGCTGGTACAAATTGTTTAAATTGCATGTGCAATTATGAAAATTTCGATTAGTTGTGCACTGTATGAGCGTCCGGTCTACCATAACATTTCGATAAAGGATGGGAGTTATACCATGAAGATAATTAAGAGAAGCGGTATAGAGGTGGTCTTCGATGGACGAAAGATTGTTTCGGCAATCGAGAGGGCCAATACGGAGGTCGCGGAAAAGTATCGTCTCAGTGGAGAACAGATCAATAGAATTGAGGGTGAAGTGGAAGACAACTGCAAGACGCTCACACGCGCTGCCAGTGTTGAAGAGATTCAGGATATGGTAGAGAACGGCATCATGGGCGTCGGTCGTTTCGAGGTCGCCAGAAAATACATTACTTACCGATATAAGCATGCTCTTGTTCGTCAGGCCAATACGACCGATGAACAGATCATGAGCCTGATCGACTGCAATAATGAGGAAGTCAAGCAGGAGAACTCCAACAAAAATCCGACTGTCAACAGCGTCCAGCGTGATTATATGGCCGGGGAAGTGAGCAAGGATCTAACACGTCGTTTTCTTCTGCCGGAGGATGTCGTCCGCGCGCATGAAGAAGGTATTATACATTTCCATGACTCGGACTATTTTGCCCAGCGGATGCATAACTGCTGTCTGGTGAACCTTGAGGATATGCTACAGAACGGTACGGTCATCTCCGAAACGATGATCGAAAAACCTCACAGTTTTGCGACCGCCTGCAATATTGCAACACAGGCTATCGCTCAGATCGCGAGTTCCCAGTATGGAGGACAGAGTATAACCCTGTCTCATCTTGTACCGTTCGTAGAGGTCAGCAGACAGAAGTTCCGCAGGGAAGTCGCACAGGAATTTGCTGATGCCGGTATGCACGCGAGTGAGGAACAGATCAATCAGATCGCAGAGATGCGCGTGCACAGTGAGATCAACCGGGGTGTGCAGGTCATCCAGTATCAGGTCATCACTCTTATGACGACCAACGGACAGGCTCCCTTCATAACCGTATACATGTATCTCGATGAAGTTCCCGAAGGAAGGCTTCGTGATGATCTTGCCATGGTCATCGAGGAGATGCTGAAACAGCGGATCCAGGGTGTTAAAAATGAGAAAGGAATCTGGATCACCCCCGCGTTCCCGAAACTTATTTATGTTCTGGACGAGGATAATATCCATGAGGATTCAAAATATTATTATCTGACAAAACTTGCCGCGAAGTGCACGGCCAGAAGACTTGTTCCGGATTATATTTCCGCAAAAAAAATGAAGGAATATAAGAACGGGGATGTTTATCCGTGCATGGGCTGCCGCTCGTTCCTTACACCGGATACGGAAGGGCTTGGTGAGGGCGGAAGTCATAAATATTACGGACGTTTCAACCAGGGCGTAGTCACTCTGAATCTGGTGGATGTCGCCTGCTCTTCGGGAAAGGATGAGGAACTGTTCTGGAAACTGATGGATGAGCGAACAGAACTCTGCAGGAAAGCACTCATGTGCCGTCACAACAGACTTCTGGGAACGGTATCCGATGTGGCTCCGATCCTGTGGCAGTACGGCGCCCTTGCCAGACTCAGGAAGGGTGAGAAGATTGATAAGCTGCTGTATAATAATTATTCAACGATCTCCCTCGGATATGCCGGTCTTTATGAATGTACCATGTACATGAAAGGCGTCTCTCATACCGATGAGGCAGGCAGAGACTTTGCGCTCAGGGTCATGCAGTATATGAATGATAAGTGTGCGAAGTGGAGGGCTGAGACCAATATCTCCTTCAGTCTCTATGGGACACCGCTTGAATCCACGACGTATAAGTTCGCAAAGTGTCTGCAGAAGCGTTTTGGATCCATTCCGGGCGTTACAGACAGGAACTATATTACGAACAGCTATCATGTCCACGTGGCAGAGAAAATAGACGCATTTACGAAACTGAAATTTGAATCAGATTTTCAGGCGCTTTCTCCGGGCGGAGCAATCAGCTATGTAGAGGTGCCTAATATGACGCGGAACATAGATGCGGTACTCGGTGTGATCGAGTACATATACGATAACATCATGTATGCAGAGCTGAATACGAAGAGCGACTACTGCCAGAAGTGCGGTTATGACGGTGAGATCAGGATCGTTTCGGATACGGACGGGAAGCTTGTATGGGAATGTCCGGTGTGCGGCAACAGAGATCAGGCGACCATGAATGTGGCCCGCCGGACCTGCGGATATATCGGAACGCAGTTCTGGAATCAGGGACGCACTCAGGAGATAAAGGAGAGGGTCCTGCATCTTTAACCAAAGAACCGGGAATCAAGACCTGGCAGGTATTCCCCGGAACAACCTATTTCGAAAACTGAGATATAATCGCTGTCCCGTAACATTACAGACGGGGCAGCGATTTTTGGCATCCTTCATAGCTTTTCCATATGGAAACGTGTATAATAGTCGCAGCGGATTTGCGAGACATAAATCGGAGGACAGACATGTACTACGGAGAGTTAAAGAAGACAGATATAGCAAACGGTCCCGGTGTCCGTGTCTCCCTTTTTGTCAGCGGCTGCACACATGCCTGCCGCGGATGTTTCAACGAGCAGACCTGGGATTTCAAATTCGGCAGTCTTTATACAGAGGAGGTCGAAGATGAAATAATAGAGGCACTTCGCCCCGGCTATATACGAGGGCTGACATTGCTCGGCGGAGAACCTATGGAACCGGCCAATCAGAGAGCACTTGTCAGACTGCTCAGGCGGGTGAGAAAGGAATGTCCGGGAAAGACGGTCTGGTGCTACACCGGATATCTCTTCGACAGGGACCTTCTTGCGGACAGCAGAGCAAGATGTGAGTATACAGATGAGATGCTCAGTCTGATCGATGTTCTTGTTGACGGTGAGTTCGAACTGGAAAAAAAGGATATAACGCTGGCTTTTCGCGGATCTTCGAACCAGAGACTGATACTTGTGCAGGAATCTCTGAGGGCGGGCAGGATCGTTCCGGTCGATGTGTCCGAATTTCAATCATAGAGGAAGGAAAAAAATGAAGAAAATTCTTGCTTTATTTCTTGCGGTCGGAATCATGACGGCATCTGTGACGGGATGCGCCGGCCAGATCATCTCGGAATCGGGAAATTCCGCGTCTTCGGAGTCTGATTTGAGCGATTCCAGCGGTGACAGCTCGGAAGATATAAAACGCGCTGATCTGGAGGAACGCAGAATAGGTATTTCATGTCGTACACTTCGGGGGACTTTTATGCGGGGATTCCGGATCGTACTGCTCAATCGCCTCAAGAAGCTCGGATTTCAGGAGGCGAATATATCTTTTTATGAGAATAACGGTGACACAGATCTTGAACTCAGGATGATCGACCTGCTGATCGACAGTGGGATCGAACAGCTGGTAGTATGCCCGAATGAAAATTCGGATATTCCTGCCATAACGGATAAAGCCGTAGCTGCCGGGCTTCCCCTCATTTATTTCAATTTCATTCCTGCGGAAGAGGAGCGCACAAGATGGACCGAGAATAAATGGAATGTTACATGCATCGGATCGGACCCCGCTCAGGTCGGAAAGCTGCAGGGGGAGCTTACTGCAAGTCTCGGTCTTACACAGCTCGACATGAACAAAAACGGTTATGTGGATTATATTATGATCGGAGGTGAAGAGGGAAGCACCATCTCTCAGACCTATAATCAGTCATATATTCAGACGCTGGAGGAAAAGGGTCTGCCTGTTCGCTGCATTGAAGATCGATACGCCGGTTGGGACGGGGATGAAGCCCATGATATTATGAGTAAGGCTCTTTCTGAGAAAGGATCCGAAATCGAGCTGGTCGTATGTCAGAATGAAGAGATGACGCTCGGCGCAATGTTGGCGATCCAGGAGGCCGAGCGAATCGTGAGCAGCGATATATATCTGATTGGAGCCGATTGCGGGAAGGAGTCGCTGGAGAATATACAGAGAGCTACCATGACAGGTTCAGTTTTCAATGACGGGACTGCACAGGCAGGAGCTGTTATTCTCAATATGATGAACAATATCGATGCACTGAAAAATGAGACCGTTACGACCATGGAATATGTTCTCGTGACGGCGGCGAATGCTGAGAGCATCAAAGGCATTGTGGATCACCCTGCCTGATAAAAGTTTCACTGAAAAGAGAGTAGATTATTAATGAAAATAACAAATCACAGAGATGATCCATCCGGAAAGAATAAAAAAGGGAATACAAAGAAGAGAGGTAAACGGGATATTATCCTTCTGATCCTGACAGTGCCCTTGCTGCTTCTGGTGGCAGTTGCCTCACTGCTTACATTTACCGTAAAGTGGGCCTTCTCCTTCTGGGCCAATCTTACGATGGACGAAATCGTGTATCATCTTACTTCTCCGCTTGAGGGGACGGGCGATGATATCATGATGAAATTCTATATGTATGCACTGGCTCCGGCTCTTGTCATATTTGTCGCTGTAATCGTCTATCTTATTATAGTAAGAAAAATTAAGAAAAGCTGGTACGGACGATGTCTGGGGCTGGTATTCCTCATGTTCTCGGGGATCGCGGGATTCACTTTTTATCAGGCATGGACGACTCTTAAGATCGGGGAATATCTGAAGAATCAGGAAATCACGTCGGTCTTTATAGAAAACAACTATGTAGATCCGAATTCCGTACAACTTGCGTTTCCCGGCAGGAAAAGAAATCTAATTTTTATCTATCTTGAATCGGTGGAGACGACCTTTACGGATAAGAAAAATGGCGGCGATTTTGAATTCGACTGTATCCCCGAACTGACAAAACTGGCCCAGAAATATGAAGATTTCTCAGGTTCGTCCAAGGAACTGGAAGGCGGACATGTGGAGCCAGGTACGACGTTCACCATGGGTGGAATGTTCGGACAGACCAGCGGTCTTCCGCTGCAGGTCGGTCTGAAGGCGAAGATCATGGACAAGCGCGGCGCTATGAACGAAATGTATACGCAGGAGCATTTTTTCCCCGGCATTACAACGCTCGGCGATATTCTGGAGGCACAGGGATATCATAATGTTCTGTTTCTGGGATCGGAAGCGGTTTTCGGAGGGCGAAAGCTGTATTTTAAGGAACATGGAAATTATGAAATCGATGACTTTGATTATGCCATCAAGAGAAATTGGCTGGAGGATAAGGAGATTTCATGGGGTTATCCGGACTGGAGGCTTTTCCTTCAGGCGGAGGAGAGACTGCGTGAGCTTTCCGAAGAAGATGAGCCGTTCAATCTGACCATGCTGACGGTGGATACACATTTTGAGGACGGTATCAGATGCCGTTACTGCCTGCCTGAGTTCCCCGGCAATTCCTATGCCGATGTGTACGCCTGTTCAAGCAGACAGGTGAATGATTTCATTTCATGGTGTCAGGGACAGGACTGGTATGAGAATACGACCATCATCCTGAGCGGTGACCACACAACAATGGACTCCAATTTCTGCGATGATGTGGCTGAAGATTATCCCAGGAAAACATATACCTGTTTCATTAATGCAGATGCGAAGACGGCTGATCCTGAACGAAGGAGAAATTATACGACGCTGGATATTTTTCCGACGACACTTGCTGCAATGGGCGTAAAAATCGAGGGTGACCGGCTTGGTCTCGGCACAGATCTCTTTTCTTCCGAGGATACACTCTATGAGATCTACGGGGATGAGATGGATGCGGAGCTGAACCGCAGATCGCTTTTCCTTGAGCAGGTCTCTGAGTTCGATCCGAATACGCAGGCTTATAAAAATGCGGTCATCATGTATGAAGCTGCCTACGGCGATGAATCCGGAGAGGATGACAGCAGCATGTCGGACAGATCCGGGACGGATGACAGCAGCACAGCG
>CAMNDN010000069.1:0-9385 GCA_946535445.1 uncultured Lachnospiraceae bacterium | reverse complement strand
CACCCCAGCGACCATCCATTCCTTTCAGATATTCCTTGCGGACAGCATCTTCCTGACCTTCTTTGGCATCCGATCCGGACCATGGTGTTCCGAACGGCGGATTTTCTAATCCCAACCGCATCTTGATACCTTCAAAGCAGTCTTCTTTGAAAGTATCTGCCTGCCGGAAATTGTCACCGCTCTGATCTTTTATAAGCATCTCTGCCAATCCAATCGCGTGCGAAACAGGATTATACTCCTGACCGAACAAGCGGACATTGCAGCTGGGATTATAATGTTTCAGATATGAGTATGCCGTTGAGAGCATACCGCCGGTCCCACAGGCCTGATCAAATACAGTGATGACTTTCCCCTCTTCGAAAATGTCATCACAGCCCTCGGAAATCAGAATGGAGACCATCGTCTTGATGATATCGCGGCCGGTATAAAACTGACCTGCTTCAACGTTCTGGAAGAAACGTCCGATCAGGTTCTCAAAAATATATCCCATCTTGATGGAATCGTAGTGCTCCGGCGACAAATCAAGTTCTGAGAAAGCCTTGACTGTTGAATAAAGGCAGCCACCTTTTGCCATCTTGTCGATCTGTGCATTGAATTCCAGTTCGTTAAATATATCCCGAACATTCGCTGAGAATCCATCGATATATGCTTTCAGATTCGATGCAATATGATCGGCATCATTGCACAGTTCTTTCAGATCATACCGGCTGGTGTTATAGAACTGATAACCCGACACACGGTACATTGCCTTTGCCGGGAAGGTCGGATTTGCTTCATAGGTTGTCACGACCTTGTCCTTTGTCGGTTCCAGCGTGCATTCAAAGCGGCGAAGAACCGTCATCGGAATAATGACGTCGCCGTATTTATCAGGCATGAATGTTCCGCGCAGCTTGTTTGCAATAGACCAGATAAAATTGGCTTCCGCACTAACATCAACGGGATCGTCATCCCATAAAACATCAAATTTGCTCATATTGTTCTCCCATAACACTTCTATTCCAATCAATGGAAATATCGTTCAATTGTATCTATATATCATTATAATCAGTGTCCGACGGCCATTAAAGAAAAGCCATTAATAATAAAGAAAAATGGTCTTTGCCAGATACTCCATCATATAGAAGACCATCATTCTTTATTTTGGTAACTGATCAAAAGATCTCTGCGATTGCCCTATCATCCAGAATGAAAAGGACTTTGCATCTGGGCATGTTCTGCAGCTGGTCATAGACTCTGCCTGCTGAGTATGTGCCTCTGGCTACAGTGCAGACAGAATTTGCGACCCAGCCGACCTGTGTCCCTTTCGCATCCATGACTTTAAGTGCTTCATCATCATACGGGTTATCAGGGTCCGGACGGAGACTGAGCTCGTCTCCGACTTTGACGCGGTTCATGTAATCATCCAAATGATTGATAGTAATATACATACTTCTTCACCTCACACAGCAAGGATATAAAATCGGCACAGCAATTTTCCTGCCACCCATTTCATTTTCCGCAGCTTTCTCAGAGATTTCAGGAAATCACGCCAAAATTATGAGAAATGCATCCCTGCAGTTGATGATATGGGATGCCACACCGGATGATCTTGAGGCAGCAAAAGAAAACGAGCCCGTTTTGGGCCCGGAAAAGTAAAGAATGGCGTATCGTTTGATATGATCCCGCCAAAGTAGACACACGAAATACAGAAACGTGTATCTATGGAGGTGGGATTTTAGCACGGTATAAGTGTGGTCGGGAAGATCATCATTCGGATGGTCAGTCCGCTGCACTTATTTTAAGATAAATGCTGTAATCGAATGCGTAAACATGCATGTACTTCTGCAGGAACCGGTAAAGAGCTACTTGATTCCCAGAACCCGCATGGCATTCTTCCAACATATTTTTGAATATGCTTCTTCGGAAAGAGCGCTTTCTGCCAGCTTCTGATCCAGCCATTTTCCAAGCGGGAATTCCATATCAGGCGAGCCCATATCCGTCCCGAACATCAGCCGGTCCTGAAACCTTTCCAAGAATCTCAGTCCGAATGATTCATCCCGCATGACCGCGTTTCCGCCGCTGTTGGCAGAAAGATCTCCGTAAAGATTCGGATACTGTTCAAAGAGTTCGATCAGCCGTCCGCCTTCGATGACAGGTCCTTCTCCCCAGCTGTTGCGGGAAGCGAGATCAGGCTTAGCATCACCGGAGATCTCATGCCAGAACGGCTGACTGTGTCCGATAATGATCAGGTTCGGATATTTTTTTAATGCTTCCTCAAGAAGTGGCAGCCCCGGATCGTCCGCAATGCCGTAATTGAAACCTTCCTCAGGGGACATATGGAACAGTACCGGCATGCCCAGTTCTTCGGCGGCTTGGAATACTGCCTGAACGAAGTCGCTGTCAATCCGGCTGTTATACATGAATTCTCCAATCCCGCATGCGCCTTGTTCCTTCAAACGGGAGAGACGTTCCTTTACGGTTGCAGGATCATCGTCACTCAGGTTGCACATCCAGCTGTATACGTCCGGATACATCCCGGCAGCTTCTCTGACTTTTTCGTTCGATGAAAGACCGGTCTCTCCCATGCTCAAGATCACGGCTTTATCAATCCCCAGTTCTTTCAGATGCGGGAGCATGTCTTTGACACCGCCGATCTTCATCATCTGTGCGTGCTTTGTGACTCCTGATGCATAGGTACCGCCTCCCGTGGAGTATTCGGTCGTTTCCGTGGTCAGATGCTCGTGAATATCAATTTTTCCTCTCATATCTGTCTGTTTTATGCGATAGCTGCACTCATGACAGCTGTTTCAGTTATTTCTCCCTTCTTTAGTTCTGCGGTCAGTCTGCCTTCGCTCAGAACGATGCAGCGGTCGCTCATCGAGATCAGTTCCGGCATATCCGAAGAGACCATGACGATAGCGACATCTCTGGCAGCAAGTTCGCCCAGGAGCGTATAGAAATCCGCTTTGGTGCCGACATCGATGCCTTTGGTCGGTTCATCAACGAACAGGATCTCCGGATCGTTCAGGAGCCATTTTCCGAGAATAGTCTTTTGCTGGTTGCCGCCGGATAATGTATACATCTTTGTTTCCATGGAAGGAGCTTTGATTCGCAGAGAATCGTAGATCTCTTTTACCTTGCTCTTTTCTTCCTTTTCATTCATGAAAATCTTTCCGGACAGTTCGGGAAGAGAAGCCAGTGAGATGTTCTCACGGATCGACAGCATCGGGACCATGCCGGTCAGCTTTCGTTCTTCCGTGATCATCCCTATTCCGTTCCGGATCGCATCGAGCGGTTTATGGATCTCGATCTTCTGACCTTTCAGGTAGACTTCTTTCGTCACGCCTTTGTCGTACTGACCGAAGATTGCACCGATTACTTCACTGCGCCCTGCACCGACCAGACCGCCGATACCGAGGATCTCCCCTTTATGCACGGAGAAAGACACATCATCAACGATCTTCTTTCCGGGCTTGGACGGATGCATCATTGACAGATGTTCGACACGCAGGACTTCCTCACCGATCCTGACATCTTTTTTGGGATAGAGATTTTCCACCTTGCGCCCTACCATGTCTTCGATCAGCCTGCTCTGCTCGACTTCATCGATCCTGAAACTGGATATCGTATGTCCGTCACGGATCACCTGCACTCTGTCGCAGATGCGGTAGATCTCATCCATCTTATGAGAGATGTAGATGCTGGAAGTTCCTTTTTTCCGTAAGCCGTCCAGAATATCCATCAAAGTATCTACTTCATTATCCGTAAGAGAGCTCGTAGGTTCATCAAGGATCAGAATCCTGGGATTTTTTACGTATGCCCGCAGCAGAGAGATCATCTGCATCTGCCCGGAATTCAGAGGTCTTACATGCTGACGGGGCGAGATATCCATTTTTGCCAGTTTCAAAAGCTCTTCCGTATCTGCATACAGCTTTTTGTAATCGACGAAGAGACCCTTCATCGGCAGATTCCCGACGAATATGTTTTCAGCGACTGAACCGTCAAGCAGGACATTGATCTCCTGATAGATCATTTCGATGCCGCTGGCCTGTGAATCCGCGACCTTATTGAAGACTACCGGTCTTTCGTCGATGCAGATCTCACCTTCATAGGAGCCTGCCGGATACGCACCGGACAGCACCTTCATCAGTGTGGATTTACCAGCACCGTTCTCACCGCAGATACCGAGGATCTCACCCTGATTCAGTGTGATATTCACGTCATCCAGAGCCTTGACCCCAGGAAATCTTTTGGTGACATGCTTCATTTCAAGAAGTACAGCCATTGAGAATACCTTCCCTTCTACTGCCCGCCTGTCTTTGATCTGCGAATCTTATCGATATACAGAGACAGGACGAGGATTGCTCCGAATACAAGGTTCTGCCAGTAGCTGGAGACCTTCATCAGAACAAGGCCGTTCTTGATGATTGCAATCAGCAGAGTTCCGAGGAACGTACCGATCAGAGAACCGGAGCCTCCACCTACGGATGCACCGCCGATGATGGCTGCTGCCATGATCGTCATTTCCGTTCCCGAACCGATCGTCGGCTGTGCGCTGTTGAACCGTGAACAGTAGATCACACCGACAAATGCAGCGGTCGCCGATAACAGGATCGAGATGATATATCTTGTTCTTGATACATTCACACCGGCAAGACGTGCAGTTTCTTCGTTGCCGCCGACGGCGCAGAGATTGCGGCCGTAGCGTGTCTTGCTCAGGATGATCTGGAAGACGATCCCGAACAACAGTGCGATGATAACGGACCAGTAAGCCGGACCGAGCTTCCCCTGCCCCAGTGCCTTGAAGGCATCCGACACATTGCTGATCAGCATAGGATCGCCGCGTGTATAGACAAGGATCGCACCGTCGAATACATAACGGAGTCCCAGTGTGGCGATAAATGCCTGAAGACCGATCGTTACGGTCACATATGCTTTGATCAGACCGCAGATGACTCCTGCCAGAATGGCACCGAGTATCGCAAGCGGAACAGGCACGCCGGCAAGGATGAGTGCGGCGCAGACAACACCGCCGAGACTCGTCACGGCACCAATCGTCAGGTCCATACCGCCGGACATCATGTTCAGTGTCAGAGGTGCTGCGATGATGAATGAGTAGGAAGCGTTCCGAAGCACATCCATAATGTTGTTGGTCTTGAAGAAATTCGGCTCTGTTACACCGATGATGATGATCAGGATGCACAGGACTGCTATGACGGCAGATTCCGGCATCGCGATCGCCTTATCAAAGATTCTGCTGGACTTCAATTTTTTCATAGATTACCTCATTTTCCAAACAGGGCAGCATTTTATGTATGCTGCCCTGTCAACACTATCGTCCGGTATCGGAAGTTACTTCAGTTCGATCCCGTTTGCCTTTGCGTATGCATCGACATCTTCGGGACGGATCAGATAACAGCCGGAGTCGTTTTCGAACGGAGGCTGAGTGCCGTTCTTGATCAGTTCATAAGCCATAACGACCGAATCATGTCCCATCTTATAGAAGTCCTGATTCATCGTTGCCGTTAAAGCACCGTTCTTTACGTAGTTCAGGATATCTGCCGAAGCATCGATGCCGATGACCGTCCATTCATCCTGCAGGCCTTTTTCTTCAACAAACGAAGCTGCACCGATCGTAGCTGCGGAGCTGTCTAAGCATACGACAGCGTTCAGATCCGGATTCGCGGTATATTCATCGCTGATCACCTGATTGGCAGTAGCGGCTGCACCGTCATCAAACTTCATATCCAGTACGGTGATATTGTCATGACCTTCAAGAGTCTTGCAGAATGCTTCATACTGCATGTTCGTGATCTCTCCGGCAGAACCGCACAGGAACATGACTGTCGTATCTTTGTCACCGGAGTATTCGAGCAGCGCATTGGCCATCTCGATGCCGATTTGTGTTTGGTTCGTACCGATCATGAAATCGATATACTGCGGATCAAGTTTGAGCTGAACGGAAGCGGTAACGATACCCTTCTCCTTTGCGTTCAGCAGCGACGGACCGAATGTTTCGGTCGAAGCGTATACGCCGATTACTGCATCAGCTTCCTGTGTAACGGCCTGATCGAGCAATGTGACCATCTCGACCAGATTGTTTCTTTCGACCGGTGCAAGGAACTGTCCGTTGATGCCAAGTTCTTCGCAGGCATCATTGAATCCTTTTTCCGCCCGGCTCCATGCTGCGCCACCGGTCATAAGAGAGATGAAATAGAAATCAAGATCGGATGATTCCGCAGCAGGCTCTGCCGTGGCTTTATTATCTGTTTTGTTCTCCGTTGAAGCTGTATTGGATCCGCAGGCGGCCAGTGACAGTGTCAGCGCCCCGGCAAGTAGAAGTCTACAAAGTTTCTCCATTTTTCTGTCCTCCTGATATGTAAGTGTAACTTTTCTTTACACCGTTATTGTAGCGGTATAATATTGCAATAATAATTGGTAAAATAGACATAAGCATTACAATTACGGACATTCTGATAATGCAGGTATAATGAACCTGTTCGGAGGCGGTCATGAGGATAGAAAACAATGAAGGCCCTGTCGTCACTACGTATTTTCACGAGAACCTGAACAGCAGCGAAAAGACCAAAGTCAGGCATCATATGAATGAGATCGGCTTCAGCAGGAGCTCTTCAGAAGAAGATATCTGGGACAGAGATCAGGCAATCCCGCAGAGTATCATGCAGGATGTGTTCACCGACGCATCCAATTTTCCGCTGCACAGCCATACCTATATGGAGATCGTTCAGTATCACAATCCCGTAGGCATCGAATATCTTTTGGGCAACCGGCGGTATCAGATCACAGACGGAGATATCGTCTGCGTAGCACCCAATACGGTGCATAAAGTGATCAGACACGATGCCCAGCCGACCGTCCGCACTCTCATAGTCATCACCAAAAAGATGCTGGATCATATGGGCTGGCCGAATGACCGCGATCAGTTCTTTCTTGTCAGACCGAAAGGCGAACAGAAAAGCTGGATCAGTCAGCTCATCGAACTGATCCAGCAGGAAGAAAAGACAAAGGATAAGAATTATGAAGTGATCGTGGCTGGTTCTCTGGCAGTCCTTCTCGGCTTCCTGACACGGGATCCCGAATCCTTCATCAAAGCCGAAAAAAAGAAACTGTTCGAGCAGCTCATATCTTATGTGGAAGAGCACCTTAGTGAACCGGTAACGCTCAAACAGGCATCGAAAGACCTGTTTGTCAGCGAGAAGACAATCAGCCGGGAATTCAAAAAATACATGGACACATCGTTTTATCAGTATGTCGTGAGTTACAAGATGCTGAGTGCTCAGAATCTGATCGCAAACGGAGTTCCGATCCATGAGGTCTGCACCAAAGTGGGCTTTTCGGACTACGCGACCTTTTTCCGCTCATTCAAGAAATACTTCGGGATGTCACCCAAAGAAATGAAGGAGACGGTTGCTCAGCGGAACTGAAAAACGAGCCCGTTTCGGACCCGAAAAATGGGTCCGCTGTCCTTTGTCAGGAAGGCTCATCTGTGTGTATCACTTCAGAAGCATTCTGATCATCATTTTGTATCCAGCATCATCCGGCTGTCCTGAGCGGCAGCCTTTTTTGTTTGGCAGGGATGACGTCTTAATCAATTAGTTGGACGATGGTATACCGTTCATTTTCGACTGTGCTTATCTGCATATTTCCACCGATAGCCACCCGCCTGTTGGAATACTCCATTACAGCATTGCCTGATAGATGCAGCTGCTATACCGGTCTGTCGTTCTGCTTCTGCGATAGACCAGTATTCTTCTCCTGTGACCACATTAATCACTGCATATCCTCTTGTTTTTGCCTGATTTATTCTTCCGCATCTCGGACATCCCTGACCTTGACGAGTCCGGTTTTTAACTATCTGCTTAAATTCATACCCACATACGGAGCACTTCCACAGTGCATGTTTATCATTGCCATCAGAGACAGTTGCAGGGTCACGGGGATCGTTCCATTCCTTGAGTAGATCTGGATAGTCCACAATTGTCTTTATTTCTCCCAAAGCTATCTTTCTTTGGGTGCGTTTGAGATTGGCTTCTGTCTTATTGCAGTGTTCACACCCAAGGCCTGCTTTCACTTTTTGCTTGATGGGCTGTTGCCACACAAAGCCGCATTTGGAGCAACGCCAGTATGCTGTCTTTCCACTTCCGGGAGTGACTTTATCTGGTGTCAAAGCTCGGTTAAGATCGTATGCCCATTCCTGAAGAACTTTTTCTCCAGATGACGCAAGCGACCGCTGCTGTTTGTTTCCTTCCGACATCGCGTATATTGCCGGTGCATCTCTTTCCAAATCGATAGATGGAATATTCTTGGAATTGCTGTGTTCTTTCAAGATCAAAAGCAGCTCGTGTATGGTTGGTTCCAATTCTTTCAGATTATTTTTGTATGTTGACTTCAAAACAGCATAATCATTAAACAGGTTTTCTTCACTTGATTCCCTGATACGGATCAACTGGATTCCTTTTTCCTTCAGCAGTTTTGATTTAAACTCATCCCGTTTTTTATTGGAATGCCATGCTTTTCCGTCATATTCGATTCCTATCCTCAATTGGGGAATATATATGTCAATTTCCATTCTGTTCAGGTAATTCGGACTATACGAATTAATAGCGTCTGGAAACATTTTTCTGACATAGAAAAATACCGCCTGTTCGGGTGCGGATGTCTTAAAATAAAATGCACAGTTTGGGCATCCGGTACCATGGTACGTACGCTCTTTAATCGAAGCGGTCCACTGCGTTCCGCAATGCCTGCATATCCATGACACTTTCACATGGTCCCCGGGTATATGGTCTTTCGGTCTCGTCAAATTGTTTTCATAGTCCCATTCTTCTGCCAGTTTCGGAAAAAGTGTTTTCAGATCATTGTATCCTGTCAATAACTGCTTATTGCTGCACACAGGGCACCCATAAGGTTTTTCTTTCGTCTTATCGCATATGCGCATTTGATAGGAATGACCCTTGCTGCATTTCCAAAACACTTTCTTGTCTGTATGTGCAACATACTCTGATGGCTGTTTGTCATTTTTTTCGTAATCCCACTCGCACAATACATCAGGCCTTAAATCTTGCAGACTATTATATCCGGGAAGGACCTTCTTATTTGCACAATATGGACACCCAGTCGCCTTTCCATCTTGGCGTGTTCTTTCATATATCGCTTTAGGACCATAACTATGTCCCTTAGGACATATCCAGTAAACCTTTTTGTTGCTACCCATAGAAAAACCATCTGGAAGCAATGGGCTATTCTTATCAAAATCCCATTCAGCCATTAAATCGGGTCGGTCTGTAAGTCTCTGTTTCTGCTCATTCATATTCTTAGTATATAAAACTCGCCCCAGTTTCTTCCGCCTCTTTTAACCGGTAATACAGATTGCGCTTGGATATCC
>CAMNDN010000068.1:0-9717 GCA_946535445.1 uncultured Lachnospiraceae bacterium | reverse complement strand
GTAAACTGTTCTGAGCAGCTTGATAATATGGTGCTTGATGGTATGGAACCCTTTGATCTTGACGCGCTGACAGAGTTTGACTTTGCCTTCGTGGCGGGGCACCAGGTGAAGACGGATAATATTTCCGGCAAGGAGCTGGAGAGACGTATCCGTGAAGAGGTCAGCGCAGCCTATACACCCACCGTGCGAAAAGTGTTGGAGACAAAGGCTGTGGAAATCGATGCAAATGTTTCCGCTGCTTACAGAATGCCGGCTTTGCTGCCGGTCTATTATCTGTCGGACGGGGATCTTGCGGCGGCCGTCAACGGACAGACAGGAAAGGTCAGCGTACGTGCAATAAAGGATTCCTATTATTATTTTCTGCCATGGTGGCTGAAAGCTGTATTTGCTGCGATCATCATTTCGGCTGTTTTCTTTCTGGGTTTTTCTCTGTTCGTGGCCGATATCGGAGAAAGAGTGGTCCTGACGGCAGCGCTGGCTTTTTTCACATTCATTGTCACGCTCACCGCGTATAGCGATACGAAGCATTTGAAGTTCCGTATAGAGCATGGAAGAAAGGTGTTTACCTCCGGCAATGAGGCATTTGTCAGAGAGAACGGTATACTGACCGGGACGACCCTTCCGGAAAGGAATAATACCCCGCCGGTCTTTTTTGAGAAACTGGACGGGAAGCTCGAAGAGGTAGTGATCCGGTTCTCATCCCCTCTGCGCTTTGCCGGTATGATCATGACCTCCCTTTTGGTGCTGTTCCTTCCGGTCATAATCGCTCTTTTTCTGAACGGGTTCGATTTTTCCCGGCTGCAGCCCGGCGGAAGTGCTGTCTGGTTCTGTATCTTTGTGCCGGTCATCCCGATTTATCTGCTGAAGTACGGCCGGATCGAGCTGTATGACAGACCCTGGATCTATATTGTATCGCCGGACGGAAAGAAGACCCGATACAGAAAAACGGGAGGCGCTTACAGCAGTTGGAAGGATATCGTAAAGACGGTCCTCGGAACTTTGTTCGTGCCGCCGCTCTGTTTTGCGGTGTGGTTCGGTATTGCATGCTTCTGTGTGATGTGTTATCTGACGGCATTCGGCTGGTGACTTAAAAAGTAAAATAGACATCTGCCGATAAAATGGTTATAATGGAGAACATTATGAGAAATGATGTTATCTATCGAAAGCGAAAGGAGACGATACGATGGATGAATATAATGAGATCGGCGCAAGACTGAGAGAGCTGCGGGAAGTCAGCGACTATACTATAGAAGAACTGGCGAAAGAACTTGATCTGAGTCCGGAGGTCTACGCCTCATATGAAGAGAACGGTAAGGACGTCCCCATCAGCGTTATCTATCAGATCGCCAATAAATTCAAGGTGGATTTTACTGAGATCTGCACCGGACAGAGTGCCAAGCTGGATACTTTCCACGTCATTCGAAGGGGCGGCGGCAAGGTCATCAATCGAAATCCGGAGTATCATTTTGAGGATCTGGCTTTCCGTTATGCAAATAAAATCATGCAGCCCCTTCTGGTAACCCTGGAGCCTACAGATGCCGTTGCCAAGCTGATCACTCACAAAGGTCAGGAATTCAACCTTGTTCTGGAAGGTACCGTCATTGTTACTCTGGGAGACAGGGAATTTGTCCTGAATCCGGGCGATTCGATTTACTTTAATCCGACCATCCCCCATGGACAGCGCTGCGGCGGAGACGTAAAGGCACGTTTCCTGACGGTCATTACGGAATAATGTGATTACAATGCTGAAAGTATCATTCTGACACAGAGCATGCTCGAGTGGGAAGAATGATACCTGTGACAAGATTGCGGGCGTGTGTAAGCGCGGAACGATCCGTAAACGACTTTTGGCGACATTATCTAATATCGAGAGCAGATATCGTAAAAGAGCATAGAAAGAATCCCGGGAAAGCGGGATTCGCATTTTACCTGAGTGCAGAAAAGGAGTTAAGCAGCCTTGGATTACTTACTGAACAAATATCTTCCTCAGATCGAATTTTCAAGTTATGAGGAATTCAAAGAGAAACTGACAATCAATGTACCGGAGGATTTTAACTTCGGCTATGATGTTGTGGACGAATGGGCCAGAGTGGAACCCGATAAAAAGGCTCTTGTATGGGTGAATGAAGAGGATGAGGAACATATCTTTACCTTTACGGAGATCAGCAGGCGTTCCAACCAGGTGGCCAACTATCTGAAGAGCCTGGGATTCAAGAAAGGCGATGTAGTCATGATGATCCTTCGCCGCCGCTGGGAGTACTGGGTATGCGCGACCGCGCTCCACAAGCTGGGCGTCATCCTGATCCCGGCAACGCTGCAGCTGACGAAGAAGGATATCGTCTACCGCGGCAATGCAGCTTCCGTAAAAGGTATAATCTGTGTGGATGATGATTTCGTGGTGAATCAGACAGAGATGGCTGAACCGGAAATACCTTCTCTGCAGTATAAATTCCTTGTAGGAGGCCCGAGAGAAGGGTGGAACAGGCTCCATGACGCTTTTGACAGTTTTTCGGAAGTTCTCGAGCGGCCGACCGGAGAAGAGGCGAACACCTGGAACGATATTATGCTGGTCTATTTTACCAGCGGGACCACAGGTATGCCGAAGCTGGTACAGCACAATTTTGCGTACCCTCTGGGGCATATCGTCACCGCGAAATACTGGCAGCATGTGGAGGAGAACCACCTTCACATGAGCGTTTCCGATTCCGGATGGGCTAAATTCGGCTGGGGAAAAATATACGGGCAGTGGATCTGCGGAGCTACCATTTTCTGCTACGATATGGTGGGAAGGTTCAATCCGAAACACCTTCTTTCCAAAGTGGAAAAGTACAAAGTAACGACTTTCTGCGCCCCGCCGACGATGTACCGCTTTATGCTGCAGGAGGATCTCACGCAGTTCGATCTCTCTGCCCTGCATCACTGCGCGACAGCGGGCGAGCCGCTTAATCCCGAAGTCGTCAAGCGCTGGAAGGAACTGACCGGGCACCAGATTTACGAAGGATTCGGCCAGTCGGAAGGACCGGTCCTGATCGCCAACTTCGGCAGTGAATGGTTCGAGCCGATCGAAGGTTCCACGGGAAAGCCGAATCCGCTCTTTGATATTCAGCTGCTGAATTCGGACGGTTATGTCTGTGAAGACGGTGAAGAAGGTTCTCTCACCATGATGGACGTGAAACATCATCCGCCGGTCGGTCTCTTTACGGGCTATTACAAAGATCCGGAGATGACAGAGGAGAAGCTTGGCGGTATCGGTTACAATACCGGCGATGTTCTCTGGCGCGACAGCAACGGCTATTACAGATTTGTCGGCCGTAACGATGACGTAATCAAATGTTCCGGCTACCGCATCGGACCCTTTGAGGTCGAATCTGCCCTGATCGCTCACGATGCCGTTGTGGAATGTGCCATAACCGGTGCGCCGGATCCTATCCGCGGACAGGTCGTCAAGGCAACGATCGTGCTGGCTAAAGGATATACTCCGTCCGATGAGCTGACCAAAGAACTGCAGAAGCATGTTAAAAAGCTTACCGCTCCTTACAAGTATCCCCGTATCGTTGAGTACGTGGACGAACTGCCCAAGACAGTCGGCGGAAAGATCAAGAGGGCGTTGATCCGTAAAACGGACGAGGATAATTATAAGAGTATCCAGTAAGAAATCCGGGAGAACGCTTGATGGGGCTGACACATGGATAGAAAAATGTTTTTTCAGGCAATCTTTAAATTCATTTTCGGTTTGATCCTGGTCGGAGCACTTCTGTTCCTTCCGGCCGGGACGATCCGTTATCCCGGAGCCTGGCTCCTGATCATCGTTCTGTTTCTTCCGATGTTCATAGCCGGCCTTGTAATGATGCGGAAAAATCCGGAATTGCTGCGAAAGCGTCTGAACGTGAAAGAAGAGCAGGGGGAACAGAAAACGGTAATTCTTCTGAGTGCCCTGATGTTTCTTTCCGCTTTTATTGTTGCCGGTTTAAATTTCCGATATGGATGGATCGTTCTTCCGTTCCGGATCTCCTGCGCGGCATCGGCGGTGTTTCTGCTGGGATATATCCTGTATGCGGAGGTGCTCCGGGAGAATGTCTGGCTGTCCCGAACAGTGGAGGTCCAGGAGGATCAGAAAGTAGTGGATACCGGTCTGTATGGGGTCGTGCGGCATCCTATGTACATGGCAACGCTGCTGCTTTTTCTCTCCATGCCCCTCATTCTGGGGTCTCCGATCTCTTTCATAATTATGCTGATGTACATCCCGATCATAGCAAAGCGCATTCGGAATGAAGAAGCTGTTTTGGAGGAAGGTCTGGAAGGCTACACGGAATATAAAAGAAAAGTGAAGTATAAAGTGATCCCGTTCATCTGGTAGGCGGGAGCAGGAGTTATTCAGAAGCACAATCCCGTCAGGGGATGCAAAAAAGCATCCTCCGGCGGGATTTTCAGTTATGCTCTATTTATGCTATACTTCAAGAAGATGAACAAACCGAAAAATACCGGAACTTACTATTGGCGACGAAAAACAGAGGACTCTGATTATGGGCATTGATATTTTAAATTACGGAAAAAAGGATGCGGATATACTTCTGGTTCAGATGGTTGATGAGCATGATCTTGAGGAGATCGAGAACGAGGTAAAACATATCAAAAGACTTTCCGGAGACCGCAAGTTCTGTCTGAAAGCGGTAAAGGTGAAGAGCTGGAACAGAGATCTTTCGCCCTGGAGTGCGCCTGCCGTCTTCGGAAAGGAGGATTTCGGAAAGGATGCACCCGAAACATTGCGATATCTTCAGGAGAAAGTCCTTCCGTCTGAGGGCGATAAAACGACAGAGCCGATAAAGAAAGTCTATATCGGAGGATACTCTCTGGCAGGACTTTTTGCTCTCTGGGTCGGATATCAGACGGATCGCTTTGACGGCATTGCCGCCGTATCTCCATCTATCTGGTTTCCCGGTTTTACGGAATACATGAGGAAGAACAGGCTTCATTCCGATGCTGTTTACCTGAGTCTGGGAGACCGCGAGGAGAAAACGAGAAACCCGGTCATGGCACAGGTGGGAAATGCTATTCGGGATGCGGAAACTATTTTAAAAGGGACCGGAAAAGATTGCATTTTGGAGTGGAACAGAGGAACTCATTTTAACGAGCCGGCTCTTCGGACTGCAAAGGGATTTGCATGGCTCCTGAACCGGGACTGCGGAACCGTAGATTGAGGGGATCGGTGATTACGGGGCGCGAAGGAGAATTTGCAGATATGGATATGTGGTATAAGGGAATGGACATCTCCAGTCTTCTTGAAGTGGAAGAATGCGGAGGAAAGTTCTTCGACCGGGGGCAGGAGAAGAATGCTCTGGAAATATTGAAGGATTACGGGATGAATCTTGTCCGCCTTCGATTATGGAATGATCCGTATGATGAAGATGGAAACCCTTACGGAGCCGGGACAAATGATCTGAGCAGAACGATGATCCTGGCCGGGAGGGTGAAGAAGCTGGGACTTCCCTGGCTCCTTGATATTCACTACAGCGATTTCTGGGTGGATCCGGGAAAGCAATGCCTTCCGAAAGCATGGAAAAATTATAATGAGGAAGAACTGGAGGAAGCGGTCTTTAAGTATACCCGAGACGTCCTGATCAGACTGCGGGATGCGGATCTTCTTCCCGAAATCGTAGCAGTGGGGAATGAAGTGACCAACGGGTTTCTGTGGCCGTTCGGCAAGGTGCCTGATTATAAAAATATTGTCCGGTTCGTAAATGCAGGAATCCGGGCGGTCCGGGAGATGGATGAGAGAATCGCCTGCATGATCCATCTGGATAACGGCGGCAATAACGCGCTGTACCGCAGCTGGTTCGATCAGTACTTTCAATGGGGCGGAATGGATTTTGAGTATATCGGGTTGAGTTATTATCCGTTCTGGCACGGGTCTCTGCAGGATCTGGAGAATAATATGGCGGATATTGCCATGCGGTATCGTAAAAAGCTGATCGTAGCAGAGGTGTCCACCGCATTTACGTTGGAGGATTACAGAGATTATGAGAAGCTGCCGGATGACCTGCGAAAGGGTATGGCGACCAAAAAGGAACTGACGGAAAGTGTTCCTTTCCCTATGACAAAGCAGGGGCAGGCTGATTTCCTGGATGCGCTCACAGACGTTATATGCAGGGTGCCTGAAAATCTCGGCTGCGGATTTATTTACTGGGAGCCGGCCTGGCTGCCGGTCCCGGGGAGCCAGTGGGCCAACGACAATGCGATTCGCTATATGAATGAAAAAGGTCCGGGAGGAAATGAGTGGGCCAATCAGGCTCTTTTTGATTACGATGGAAATGTTAATCCGGCGCTTAAAGTGATCAGAGACAGAAAGGTCTTATCAGGCTTTCCGGAAGAGTGCCGAAAGGTATCTGAAAAAGGAGCTGCGCTGGCCAGACAGTAAATTCAGACGCTTGAGTACCTGAGGGTATAAAAGCAGTGGATGTTTTAGGTGAGAAATATGCTTTCTGTAATACAATATTCTTTTAACGCCGTCATGCCGATCATACTGCTGATCCTGATGGGGGTCCTGGCCAGACGTACCGGATATCTGGACGCTGCCACGTTTCAAAAAATGAATAAGTTCAATTTCCGCTTTAATTTCTTTGCGCTGATGTTCGTGAATCTCTATACGGTAGAGTCTATTCGTCAGATGCCGGTGCGCATGGGAATCTTTATGCTGACTGTCCTGTCTGTTCTCCTGGTCCTTGGGATTTTTCTCTCCGGAGTCTTTACGAAGGAACGCTTCCGTCGCGGCGTCCTTGTTCAGGCTGTGTTCCGCTCCAATTACGCGATCGTAGGCATACCTGTCGCTGCCGCGCTGGTCGGGGATGAGGGCGGACAGATGGCGTCTTTCCTTCAGTTTCCGATTGTCATGTTTTTTAATTTCATGAGCGTGCTGGTGCTGAGCATATACTCGGACTATGAGGCCCAGTACCGCCTGTACGGGGAGGGTCCTCTTGCGGAAGAGGTGAGTTCGAGAGATGCCGGTGAGGCTTCTTCTGCAGATGCAGCGAACGTGGAACCGGCGGGCCGGAAGGTCCATACAGAAAAATCAAAAATAGATTTTATGAAGATCCTGAAAGGGATTCTTTTAAATCCCCTGATCCAGGGACTTGTCGCCGGTTTTATTGTTCTGATCCTGAGGGAGGTGATCCCGAAGGGAGCCGACGGTGAACTTGTTTTCAGCATAGAAAGAGATATCCCGTGGCTGTACTCTTCACTCCAATCTCTTTCCAGACTGGCAACGCCTCTGGCGCTGGTCGTTCTGGGCGGACAGCTGGAGATGAAGGAAATCAGTGGTTATAAGAAAGAACTGATTGCCGGTGTCTTCATGCGGCTGGTTGGGGCCCCGGCCATAGGATTCGCTCTGCTGTATGCTGCTGTAAGAATGGGCCTGCTTGTTGTGGGACCTGTGGAGATTGCCGTTATGGTCGCGATTTTCGGTTCACCCATGGCCGTTGCGTCGACCGTCATGTCTCAGGAGATGGGTGGTGACGGACATCTGGCAGGTCAGATCGTGGTGTGGACCAGTGTCCTGGGAATGGTCTCTCTGTTCCTGCTTATTTTTACTCTTCGAATGAGTGGGTTCCTGTAACGGAAAAAGGAGGATGCGGATCAGGACTTTCAGCCTGAGAAGATCGAAATGAGAAAGCGGAGAATCTGCCTGAATTACGTGGATGACAAAAAGATAAATATTTAGAACATAATGTAATATATACTTGACAAAAAGTCGTTCTGTGAGATAATGGAATCAAGAATACAGAACAAATGCATCCACACGGAGGTAGATTATGAATACATATTCATCCGGCATGGCATCCGGCATACTATTCGGGGTATTATTCGTTGCGATACTGTGCGCAGTCAAACTGATCCGCGGAAAAAATGTCATGGAAGAGTACGACGAGAGACAGCTTCTTGCCCGGTTCAAAGCCTATCAGATCAGTTTCTATATTCTGCTTTGCGGAATTATAATTGACGCCTGCCTGAAAATGTTCCGCTTCGATTTCTATGAGGATCCGCTCGGAGAACTCACAGCTGTTATGACTGCTGTCGTGGTCTTTGCAGTAATAAGTATCAGACAGGACGCTTTTACAGGGCTGCATACAAAACGAAAACCGCTGCTTCTTCTGTATGGGGTCATATGCCTGTCACAGTTTTTGGGTACGGTGGGTTACATAATGCATGGCGAGCTGATCGAGAACGGCAGGCTGACTGTGCGATGCATATCTCCGGTCACACTGGCTGTTTTTCTGATTGTTTTCGTGATGATGCTTATGCAGCGTAATGAAACGAGGGAGGAGTGATGAAAAACCTGAAGCTGAAATCTGCCAGGGCTGCCAAGGATTATTCCCAGCAGCAGCTGGCGGACATCATCGGTGTCTCAAGACAGACAATTAATGCTATAGAGAAGGGTGACTACAATCCGACGATAAAGTTGTGTATTGCTATCTGTAAAGCGTTGGATAAGACGCTGGATGAAATTTTCTGGGAATAAAAGAACGAAATCAGACTAACTGATACTTTTTGATCAGCTTCCGGAATCTCTCATCCGCCAGTTCGGACAGTTCGGCTTCGAGTTCTTCATATACGGAAAGCAGATCGTGACCCTTATCTGTAACTTTAGCGGTACCGCCGGTCAGACCTCCTGCCTGACGATCCACGATATTATATCCGAATTTTTCCTCACAGCTCCGGATAATGGTCCAACCCTTGCTGTAGGAAAATCCGCAATTTTCACAGGCTTCCCGCACATTGCCGCATCGATCGATCTCCCTGAGCAGGCTGACGGTCCCCGGTCCGAAGAACATGGATGTGCTGGCAAATGATAACTTGACGACAGGATGAAGAATCCTGTCGTTATGTATATCTACCAGCTTTCGGAAATCATCCTGTGTGTCCGCATCGGTCACAGCTCCTTCATCTTCAACCATGATCCGGGCAGTGGAGCCTTCAGGGAGCGACTTATAGGCGCCCTTCATACCCTGTTCTCCACTGTATGACAGAATATACGGGAGTACATCACCGTTAAGAAGAAGGGGATGACCGGCTTTGCCTCCGCTTTCCGGGATAACGACTTTGACTTGTGGGTCTGTGTCCATCATCTGTATTTCAGCTTTTACCGTCTGATCGGTGAAAAAAGGAACATCGACAGGGCAGAAAAAGACCCTGTCACAGCGGCCGTTCAGATATTGAAGCCCCAGCCGGGCCGAATCGAACATCTGGGAGTGCTCATAATTTTCATTTCGGATGAATGTGACGTCAAAACCTCTGAGTGATTTCTCGAGCTGATCGGCATTGAATCCGGTCACCATCACGATATCTCTGACGCCTGCGCGTCTGAAATTGACGATGACTCTCTCGGCGAGGCTCATTTCTCCGATCTTCATTAACTGCTTGAACTGTTTCATACGGGTAGACATACCTGCTGCGACAATGACGGCTCCGTATCTCATCTGGATCCTCCTGGAGTTGAATTTCTTGCATGGCAGCTCAGACCTCTCCGCATACGGGAGGCATAAGCCGGTATCTTGAGGAAATGATCTATCTTTTATTCATCCATGATTTCGTCCAAAATGTCAAGAGCGGACTTAATAAAGTAAGGGCACTTCTCGATGAAGATCCCGCTCGCCTTCGCCTTCTCCAGATCACCCTCTCTCGAAAAGTCATATTCTTTGAGCAATTCCCTGCATACCAGCGAGC
>CAMNDN010000067.1:0-9763 GCA_946535445.1 uncultured Lachnospiraceae bacterium | reverse complement strand
CCAGCTACTGGCAGGCTCATTTCTACTGCTTCGGCAGGCTGCCGTGATGAGAAAGGAACGATTTTATGGACGAAACAAAACTGAAAAAGCTGGGTGCGGAGCTTGAAAAAGCCCGCGCCCGTCAGGCCGAGTGGACCGCAAAGGTAAAGGATCTGGAGCGGAAATACCGTGAGGCCGAGAATACCTGCATTCACGATATCGTGCATGCGGCCGAGCTGACGCCGGAGGAACTGGCGGTCATTATCCGCAGGGCAAGGGCAGGCGTATTTGATGCGGTACCTGCCGCGGCCGCAGGAAGATCAATAGAAAACGACGAAGAAAAGGAGGATTCGGAGAATGAATAAACGATTTGTTGCGGGGATCCTGACCGCAGTACTGGCATTTACCCTCGTTCCGGCTGCCGTATTTGCCTATACCGGGGAAGACGGCACCGATACGGAAACAGGCGTAATCGTCAGGGAGATCCCGGCTGAGGAAGTGACGGAATCGGGAACGGAAACAGAGACCGCCTTTGACTGGGGCGACGATGACGACACGGGAGGCACGACCTTGAATGAAGACGGATCCGTGACCACCAGCGGCGGAAACTCCGGCTCCTCCGGCAGCATTTCAACAGGAACAGCCGGGATCAGCAGCATCGAAGATCTTCTGTCCTCTCTTGAAAGCGGGACCACGACAACGGAGGAAAAGAAGATCGGCACGGTCAAAACTGACGGTTCCTATCTGAATGTCCGTTCCGGCGGAGGCCTGGATTACGGCATTATCGATACCCTGAATAACGGGGACATCGTGGAAGTTCTGGAAGATCACGGCGACTGGCTGTATGTGGCCATTCCGGAGCATACCGGTTATGTCTGCGCCGACTATATGGATGTCCGGACCGTGCCGGTGGAAATAAAGCAGGACGGTTCTCTTTCCATTTCCCTGGACCCCGAACTGATCCGCCAGATACTGGAGCAGGCGGAGGAAAGCGGAACGGAGGTCACGTCTTCCGATTTGTCGGATCTCGGACTGACGCCGGAAGGAAACCTGACGCTTGTTGATGACTATGGAACCGCCGGCACAGCGGGGAAGCAGTTCATTACCCTGGCCACCAAAAGCGGCAATATCTTTTATCTGATCATTGACCGTGATGACGACGGCAATGAGACCGTCCATTTCCTCAATCAGGTGGACGAAAACGATCTGTTTGCCCTGATGGATGAGGCGGCCGTGACAGAGATGAAGGAAGAGATCGCTGCGGAAGAAGCCGCAAAGGAAGCGGAGGAAGCTGCCAAAAAGGCTGAACAGGAACAGGAAAGCCAGATCGAGACGCCGGAGGTCGAAAAGCCGGAAAAGAAAACGGCGAATCCTCTTCTGCTTGCCCTGCCGCTCATTCTGGTATTCGGCGGTGTCGGCGGCTATCTGTACCTGAAGACCAAGAGAGACAAGACCCGCACCAGCAGGCCGGATCCGGATGCCGATTTCCGGTATGACGATGATGACGACCTGGACATCTATGATTTGCCAGAAGAACCGGATGAGAGGAAATCACCTGCAGATGATGAAGACGCAGACTACTGGCTGGATGACGAAGACGCGTAATGACAATGATTATGGAGGAAAACACCATGCCTGAAGAGAAAAAACAATTCGAAGAACTGACGATCAAGTTCGGGAAAGGCCTTGCTGAGGATTTCACCGGCAAGGACGGGACGGCCTACAAGCGGATCCTGATCCCGAACACCGATCCCGCTGATCATTCACCCTGGGCGAGCTTCGTGCTTCCCGCAAAAGCTGTTCATGAGAATCAGTACGGGAAAGGGCTCTGGGCCAAGATTCCCGCAGAGGGACACACCACTGTGACCAAACCTGAGAGAACGGACGGCGTCGACGGCGAGATCGTCTGGCAGAACCGGAAAGAATCCGTTCTGAATGCCGAGCTGAAAGAGATGGTCGAAGCCTATAAGACCAGAAATCCTCAGGCCAGAGAGGCAGCGCCGAGGGAATCCGCGAGGGAAAAGCTGGATTCTCTGGCAAAAGAGACAGCAGCGAAGCTCTCTCCGGAAGGAAGAAAAGCCAAGCCGAAGGACCGCGGGCCGGAGCATTAAGAAAAAGGCAGCCATCTGGCTGCCGTACATAGGAGAGCGGCATTTTATACTACAAGGCGAATGACAGGCATAGAAAAGTGCGGTATGATCTGCTCAGAAATCTACGAAAGGAAAGGTCAAAAGACATGCAGATCATGAATGTTTTATCGAGCTCATACGATCTTTATCTGTCCCTTCTGCTTAGCAGCAAGGTCTTATTGTCGTGTGGAAGCGCTCCGGTAAAACAAAGGCATTCATGAGATACATCTGAAGGATACATAGATCTCAGGCCGTCTGTTTGGAGAAATCCACGCAGGCGGTTTTTTGCGCGTAGCAATGAGCCATGCGCAGACAGGATGACGGATGGACAGCGAGAGCTTGCTCTCAGCTGGACATATGGCAGACTGGATGCATACGGCGAACGCCGCGACAGTGAGAGAACGAAGTTCTCGAACATGTCGGCAGGGCTCATTGCAAAACATATAAGTTTGGGCAGGTATGCCTAGCAGCGAGGGCACCTGACTGTAAATCAGGCACATCAGAAACACCGTTGGTGCAACTCCAACCCTGCCCACTTTAAGCTCCCGTATCCCAACTGGAAGAGGGATCCGGTTTAAACCCGGTTCAGTGAGAGTTCGAATCTCTCCGGGAGTACTTATAAGCCTCTGTAGCAGAACTGGTATATGCGGCGGGCTAAGGACCCGCGCCGGACTAAGATCCATTGTGAGTTCGATTCTCACCAGAGGTACTTATGCAGGAGTGACGGAACTGGAATACGTATCTGCTTCAAACACAGAGTTTTGAGGGTTCGATTCCCTCCTCCTGTACTATATGCCCAGGTGCGAAATCTTGGTAAACGAGCGTGACTCAGACTCACGTGCCCATACGGGCTTACGGGTTCGAATCCCGTCCTGGGTACTTCGCTGTGATGCCACAACTGGTAATGGGCCGGTCTTGAAAACCGGTGATCCGCGCAAGCGGACTGGGGGTTCGAGTCCCTCTCACAGCGCCATAACAGCACTCTAATTCTAATAGAATTGTGGTGCTGTTCTTTTTCTCAAAAACCCCAGTAACTACAGCGTTTCTGTAGCTACAAGGCTAAATATCGGTTCGCTATGTCGTTTCGAATGCCTCCGTTACGTCAGGTCGGCTGCTTCAGCTTCAGTGTCAGCCAGACGTTCAGGGGCGTTGTAACGAATCATCCTCATTTGTGGCGTTACAACCTCTCTGAACGTCACCACGGCCCATAATTGACATTCTCGTTGATCCTTTCTTACGGTCCTTCAGATGTCGTTTCGTCACATTCGAGACTTGGGTTTGTCAAGGCGTCAGGATAAGCATATTATAAAAGCATCAAAAATGTATCCGTAATACATGCCGGACAAAAAAAGAGAGGGATATCTCCCTCTCATGCTTCTCGTTTACTTTGCAAAGTATGAATGTCAATAAGATACGTCCCCTTGACACTCCCTGGTATCAGAAACACTCCTGTACCAATTTTTTCAGAATCAGGGCTGCCTCTTCCTCGTCAGTTCCTTCGATGACAAAGGTGATAACGTCTCCCTGTTTAACTCCCAGGTTCATCAGGCGCAGGATGTGTTTTGCGCTGGCCATGCTTTCTCCTTTGATGACAGTAATATCTGACTGATATTTTCCTGCTTCCTTTACGAGCAGTCCTGCGTGTCTGGAATGCAGTCCATTAGGATTTTTTACAGTATACATAAAAGCTTTCATAATTGCCTCCTTGTTGATAATTTATCTGTTAGATCTTCGTATTGTCTTTTTTATTTCGGTGTTCCTTGAAACAAGGGGGATTATATATACCTTTGACGCATTACGCAAATACATATATTATTATGCTACCTATATATTAAAGATATCAAGGAGACCTGCGCATGGATATCAGAGTTCTGGAGTATTTCGTCACGATTGCGGAGGAATTGAATATTACCAAATCCGCTGCAAAGCTCAACATGAGCCAGCCGCCTTTGAGCATGCAGATAAAAAAACTGGAAGAAGAACTGCAAACTGTCTTATTTATAAGAGGGAAAACACCTCTTGAACTTACAGAAGCAGGAACGCTCCTTTATAGACGAGCAAAAGAAATCATTAGTCTGAATCATAAAACCCGAGATGAGATCATCGCGATGAGCAAAGGTATTACAGGCATCATATCGATTGGTCTTGTCGAAGGCGCGGCACTGAATATTGCCTCCGAATGGTTTGCCGGTTTTACAAAAGCCTATCCGGGAGTGCGTTTCAGGATCGTTGACGGCAACAGTGACGATCTTACCGAAAAACTCCGCAGCGGTCTGATAAGTCTCGCGGTAATAACACCTCCGTATGATCAGCTGATTCTTAACGGCTTCATGGTTGGAAGCGGTAAAATAGCCGCCTTTATCAATTATCAGCATCCACTGGCAAAACAAAAAGGAAATACTTTGTCGATCAGGGACTTAAAAGACCAAAATCTCATTGTCCCCAGGCGGAAAACATCCGTTGATATGATATACAGCTGGTTCCAGGAATTTGAAGAAGAACCCCGTATCATTTGCGAAACGGACAGCGGTCTTGATGCTGCCACTCTTGCGGGACAGGGACTGGGGATAAGCTTATTTCCAAAAACCACTTTTATCCCCGAAAACAGGGTAGTTCAAAAAGAGCTCGAAGGAGATGATAAGAAAATCGAATATCTCTTTGCCTGGTATAAAGGCAGATCTTTACCTGTCGTTGAGGAGCTGTTTATTGATTATGTAAAAAACAGCCGGTTTATGCAACAAACGGATCTGAGTATCACGTGACAAAATCATTTAGCGTCACCACCGTACCTAATTGACATTCTCGTTGGAGCCTCCTATCGGTCCGATAAGTGTCGTTTCGTCACATTCGAGACTTGGGTATTTCAAGGCGTCAGGATATAAAAAAGCCTTGTAACTGATATGCTCCCCATATGGTAGACATTGGAAATATCCAAAATCTATCGTATGAGGAGCATATCATATTTCAGGGGTTTTTCTATTTTGCGTCACAAAGTGTGCCACAGATTTCGAGTTTTTTCTGGTAGAACATCCTTGCTTAGCTTGTTTACGAGGACACAGTAAGGTGCTGTTCTTTTTGCCAAAAACGGCCGAATTTCTGCACTATACATCGTTTTATGGACGATCTTGGTTTTTTCAGGACCAGCCACTTTTCGCTTCTATGGACTTCTTCCTGATAAAAACGGGTTCTTGGTTATATGGGGCGGTTCGTCGGATTAATGCAGTCTTGGGCTGATGAAACCTGGCTTTGACGTCTTTGAGGCTGAAAAAATTTGTCGAGATTGTATAAAAATCGCGGTTCTTTTTTAGCAGTTTTCCCTTTCTGAAGACATGTTTTTGCGCTTTTTCTCAGGTTTGTTGCGATTCATCTTATGCAGTTTGACGGAAAAAATAAGCAGAGATTTGACAAATCCCGCACACAGAGATTTGACAAATCCCGCACACGGTGGTAAAACACCGGGCAACATCCGGTGAAAGGAGGCTTTTCTATCAGCAACAACAAAACCATGATGCAATATTTTGAATGGTACCTGCCGAATGACGGCTTTTGGTGGAAGCGCTGTGCCGCTAAAGCAGACAGGCTTGCCGCCCTGGGTATCAGTGAAGTTTGGCTGCCGCCGGCCTACAAAGGAACCTCTCAGGAGGACGTTGGCTACGGCGTTTATGATATGTACGATCTCGGAGAATTCGACCAAAAGGGAACAATCCGAACCAAGTACGGCACAAAAGAGGAATATATTGCGGCGATTCAGGCTTTTCACGAAGCGGGTATCCGCGTGTTCGGAGATATCGTGCTTAACCACCGCATGGGCGGGGACGAGTTGGAAACTGTCAGCGCTTTCGGTGACGATCCGGAAGACCGCTTGACCCAGCTCGACGAAGCGCGCACCATCCGCGTATGGTCAAGGTTTACCTTCCCAGGCCGCGGCGGGAAATACAGTTCCTTTACCTGGGATCATCGGCATTTCACCGGCACAGACTGGACGGAGGACAGCCAGTCTGCCGACCGCATATATCGCTTTACCGGCAAGCATTGGGCCAGAGAGACCGATCCGGAAAAAGGCAACTTCGACTATCTGATGGGTATGAACGTCGATATGTCGAACCGCACCGTCAGACGTGAGACGGAAACATGGCTGCGTTGGTATCTCAAAGAAACCGGCATTGACGGACTTCGTCTCGATGCGGTCAAACACATTAGTTTTCCCTTCTATCGTGATCTGCTCAAGCGTCTGCGCGAGGACGGTTATCCGAATCTTCCTGCTGTCGGCGAATATTGGAGCGGCGATCTGGGGCGGCTGCTGCACTATCTGGATGCCGTGAACAATGAGATGTCTTTGTTTGATGTGGCACTGCATTACAATTTCTTCCACGCCTCCGAGCAGGGAAGCAGCTTCGACATGAGTCGGATCTTTGAAAATACGCTTGTGGCAGAGCGACCCGCGAATGCGGTCACCTTCGTTGATAATCACGACACCCAGCACGGCCAAAGCCTCGAGTCCTTCATTTCCGACTGGTTCAAGCCCCTGGCCTATGCACTCGTGCTGCTGCGGCAGGACGGCTTGCCCTGCGTGTTCTATTCCGACTACTACGGCAACCCTGTGAGAAACCGGCCGCTCGTGCCGGATCTCGGGAAAATGATCAAGCTCCGCCGTTCCTATGCATACGGAGACCAGGAGGACTTCTTCGACGATCCTCACTGCATCGGTTGGACGCGCGGCGGCGATAACGAGCACCCCAATTCCGGTCTCGCAGTCGTGATGTCAAGCGAGGAAAGCAGGATCAAGCGGATGTGGATCGGCGAACGCTTTGCAGGCGAGCACTTTTTCGACGCGCTGGGCAAATGCCCGGAGCCTGTGACCATCGATGAGAACGGTTGGGGGGCGTTTCGCACGGAGGGCGGAAGCGTTTCAATTTGGGTGCGCGCTGGAGCCTTTGAGGATCTGGTAGTCAACGAATAAGCCGGTATCACGAACATGTCAAACACAATCGGTTTTCGTATGCTTTCCTGCGGAATGACTGCGGGAAAGGAGGATATATGAAAAAAAGGGAAAAACGAAAAAGAATGATTCATTGGCCTCCGATCGGGCAGCGAATCGTCAAAACAAGTCTGGCGGTAACACTGTGTTTATTCTTCTATTTGTGGCGCGGATATCAGGGAGAATCCATGCCGGCGGAGGCAGCAATAACCGCTATTATCTGTATGCAGTCCTGCGTCCAGGATACCCGAGCAAGTGCGCTGAACCGCCTTGCCGGAACTATGATTGGCGCTTTGTGCGGATTTGTATTTCTGCTGCTTATGCTGATGGTTCCCGTGCTTAACAGAACCACCCCGATCCTTTACATGATGATGGGGCTTGGAACACTGGTTTCTTTGTATAGCGCTGTTTTGATTCGAAAACAAGACGCAGCCGGTCTGGCGGCAATCGTATTTGTCTGTGTGGTGATCGCCTTTCCCGACATTGCTGATCCGATGCAGCAGGCGTTTCATCGGATTCTGGATGTGCTGGTTGGCACCATGACGGCGCTTCTGGTCAATGCGTTTCGCTTGCCCAGAAAAAAACTTCCTAACAGAGTCTTCTTTGTCCGTATGCAGGATCTGGCGGAAGACCAGTTTTCGCGGTTTGCTCCAGCTGTTCTCTTCCGGCTGCAGAATCTATATCAGGAGGGGGCCAAGATCTGCTTGATATCCGAACACGCGCCAGCTTTTCAAGCCTCTCAACTGAACCATGTGAAATTTACAGTTCCGCTGATCGTGATGGATGGAGCAGCTTTATACGACGCCAATGAAAACACCTATCTGTCTGTCTCCTATATGGACCCCACTTCCTGCCGCTGGCTAATCAAACGACTGCAAAACATGAACGTCAGTTTTTTTGTTTATACCATACACAGAGATCGGAATTTCATCTATCATCACGGCTCTTTGAGCGAGCGCGAACACCAGTTATTCCTTCAACTGAAGAGATCGCCTTATCGCTACTACCTGGATGACGATCATTATTCCACTTCTGATGTTGTTTATCTGAAAATCATCACATCCAAAGACCAGGCTGAACATATTCAGAACGTGCTTCAGCCAATGATGGAAAAGATGAAACTTCGGTCCGTCATTCGTGTCCAAGATGGAATTGAGAACAGCTACAGCCTTTATTTCTACGCTGTACACGCTGATGTAGATTACGCTCGGGCGCATTTGATTCGACTGTTAAGGCAGACAGACCCGGAAATCGAGATGTACAATATGTTTTCCCGAAATATTTGTTATTCAGAATACGATGCTATTAAACTACTCAAAACACTGGGGCGGGAATACGAACCATCTGTCTTCAAACTGCACCACGGTTTCCCCGAAATGCAACCACCCCGGCAAAAATGCAACCCGCTTCCTCAAAAGTGAAACCGGGCTCAGCGGAAATGCAACCTCTTTTCCCGTAGGTTGCAACCACCCTCTATCATTCTATTATAGTTAGCGTGCAAGGTCATGGAGACATGGCTGAAATGGCAAAAGCACTTCCCTGCTAAGGAAGGGCCGGGAGACCGGCATGTGGGATCGAGACCCGCTGTCTCCGCTCGGATGTCGCTTATGAGCATCATCTTGAAAATTTATACCATAAGTTTAATGACAAACCCGTTTTTCCATGATATATTGGGCAGTGGAATAAAACAGGGCCACAGGTCCGGAAAGGAAAGGCAATGCTGCAGATACATACGACCAGCTTCATGAATTTATATCGCCCGTGTGATCTTCAGGGTACGATTATGCCCTCAGCCGATAAAGCTGAACGGCTTATTTCGACATGCCTTAACCAGGACGGATCAAGTGGATATCTGGGACCAGGTGCCTCTATGCGCATACTGGAGTGATCAGATAAAAACAGTTTACTTTGTTGAGACTGCCGCTTGTCCGAAAAGACAGGCGGTTTTTTTGCGCGCAGCAATGAGCCATGCGCAGACAAGACAGATGACAGCCGATGGGAGCTTGCTCACAATCGGATGGCAGATGGATTGGATGAATACGGCGAACGCCGCGACAGTCTCAAGCTGCAAAGCAGCGCAGAGACTTGTCGGCATGGATTATTGCAAGAAAGGAAATCGCAGATGAACAGATATTTACGAGATCATAGTTTTACAAACCTGCTCCCGTCAGGGGAAATAAAAGAAACCGAATCAGAGAATCCGATTTTTGATATGAAACAAAAGAAGGCAGTATAGCCGGCCCTTCCTGTGCCGGCTCTGCCGGAACACAGGAGGTGCGAAATGTTCGAAATTCCATTCGTTGACACTGTCGCAACCGGCCGTAACATCGACAGGCTGAGGATCGCAGCCGGTATGTCTGTAAAGGACATGCAGATGGTGTTCGGTTTTGCGACTCCGCAGGCGATCTACAAGTGGATCCACGGAACTTCCATGCCGACCATCGACAACATGGTGATCCTGGCCGCAATGCTGGGCGTGACCATGGACGAGATCGTCGTCACCGAGACCGTTGAGACAATCGCCAGAAGGTGCGGATGAATAACAGGTACATATAGATACCAGAAGGCGGGCCGGAATTCGCCGGCCCGCAGGCAGATACATAGCTCCATAGTATAGAGGTCAGTACGCCGGACTGTCTATCCGAGGACACGGGTTCGATTCCCGTTGGGGCTGTTA
>CAMNDN010000066.1:0-9987 GCA_946535445.1 uncultured Lachnospiraceae bacterium | reverse complement strand
CCGGTCACAGAATTGATGATTGCAAAGGAGTTATCCGATTTCTTCGAGAGTTTCCAGTTCTGCGCGGGTCTTGTGGTCTGATCATACAGGACAAGTCCTGCACCTACTGCCGAGCTGTTCTGCTGCACAGCCAGTGCAAGCTCACACTTGGCGTTGATGAACTTCCAGGTCCCGTCCGCATTTTTGACTGCCTTGAACTTCATGGCCTCGGAATTGCTGCGGTCCGTAATGTAGACCTTGGTGTTGTTGACCATCCTTCCGCCGAACGAGCTCACAGCCGTCTTGGAATTATTCTTCGGAATCAATTGGTATGTCTTGCCGGAGACCAAAGAAGACACGCAGTCCACGATCTCGAAGGTCTTTTTTCTGGTTCCGGTATAGTTTCCTATGCCTGTTATCGTGATCGTTGCTGTTCCCGGATTCACATTATTCTTATATGCAATCGTGTAATCCGTATCTTTTGTCAGGGTAACTCCATTAAGCTTGACGGTGACAGCAGGAGTATAAGCTTTTCCCGAATATCCGTAAGACAGGCTGTTACCCGCAACGGAGGCCTTTTCTATACCGGCGGCCTCTACCGTCAATGTAAAGGAGGCATTGCCGGCCTTGTAATTTTTCCCGGCTGCAGCTTTGGCTGTGATGGTGGCGGTTCCCTTACCGTTGATCGTTACCTCGCCGCCGGTCGTGTTTACAGAAGCGACGGTCGTGTTACTTGATTTGAATGTGACTGTTCCGTCTGTCGTTTTTGTGAGTTCGTTGGTGAATGGCGCATCCAGCATTGTTTTGGAAACACTTGCGCTCGCAAATGTCAGCTTCGGTGCCGCCTTACTGATTGCAAATGTCTTGCTTTTGTGTCCTTTGTATTTTCCGGTACCGGTCACGGTGACAGTTGCTGTTCCCGCATTCACATTGTTCGAATAGGACAGCGTAAAGTCTGTGCCATTTGTCAAGGTACCCTTTTTCAATGTGTTTCCGCCTATCTTTACAGTCGGATCCTGAGTCTGTGCCGATCCGCTGTAGGTCTTGTCAGAAACTCCGGTGATATCCGCACTCTCGATCGATGCCCGGCGCAAAGGTTCATATGAGATGCCGCCCTCCTGCGTTCTCCTCACGTTCACCCAATCCAGCGATTTTTCACGGAGTTCCTCTATTTTCGAGGTAGGGACATTACTTATTGTTAATTCTTCATGATCTTTCGGCAGGAGGAAGATCATGAAATTCGTCTTGTCTGTGTCCCCTCCGCTGGTATACGGAATGCTGAAAAAACCGTTCTCATCAGGTGTCACAAAGGTGACCGCGGCACTGGGCTTTACCCACCAGCGATCGTACGGACCCTGCAAATACAGCGTGACATGGTAGTCATCCGATGAAAACGCGCTGCCGTCTTTCATATAGATGCAGCCTTCAAATGGGTCGCGTTCACCGCACGCCGGAATATGGGTCATGGCGATGACCGGAACCGGCTCAGTCCCGGGTAATGTCCGTGTTTCAACGTGTGAGGCATCTCTTCTGCAGATGCGCCTCTCCAGGCCATCCTCTTCACTTGTTGGTTCCTTTACGACCGTCCATTCGCCCCAATCGTGTCCCAATGCCGGAATCTCTTCCTGCTTAGTGAGTATTTCTCCGCAGATCCGGCAATGTGACCCTTCTGTCAGTCCGGTCGTTGTGCAGGTAGGTTCGGTTCCCTCGTCAACCACTTCAGAATGGAGACAGCCGGTGAGGTCAAGGCTTTTGAAGAAAGTTGTGTCTGCATAACCCTCTTTCAGTACAAAGTTGTTTGTTCTGAAGCCGAAGTGAGTTCCAAAGGTCCCCTCATTTGTTTTCCATAATTCGTCAGCGGAGGCGAAGTAAAAGATCTGGGTATTTGTTGAAAGAGACCACTCCCGTATCTCTTCAAAATACTGCGCGGCTTCAGCTTCCCCTGCTGCTGCATTTCCCTGTGTTCCGCCGGCGGTTGGCCAGCCTGTCTCACTTACGAGCACCTGCTTATCGCCGCATACAGCCTGCAGAGAAGTGATGGAATCTATAAAGCCCTGTGCCGCCTCGGAGATGTCGGCTCCGCCCCAGAAGGGGTAGCAGTTCGGCATGATCAGATTGCAGGCTTTTCTCAGAGTCCCGTTGGACATCAGTACGTCCACACTGTCAGAGGTCGTCACCGGGATCGTCTCGTCTTCGAGTCGATCTCTGACGTAATGGATGTATTCGATGAGCTGCTTCGCTGTAAGCTTAGGCTTTATTTCCTCCGTTTCCAGAAGCGTCTCATTGCCGACACAGGCTACATCGACCAGACCTCTATTGCACAGAGCGATCAGTGCTTCCAATTCCGCAAGATCTTCGGTCTCATTACCGGACAGGTACGCTGTGCCTACAACGGAAAGACCCATTTCATCTGCGATTTCATATGCTTTGCTGATGTCTCCGCCGGCGTTGTAGAAACGGACGGCATTTGAAAATTTCTTTAATGAGTCCAGATGCATCCTGATCTGGTCCTCGCTGAGCGGGTCTCCCGGTTGCTGCCCTTCCTCCGTGTAGAATCCGACATCCATCGCGATATGTGATGCTGACACCGGGAGGAGGGCGGAGATGGCGGGTGCGCCCTCTCCTGCATCGGGCAGATCTCTCTGCGGAGTGACCGTGCTGCCTTCGTCCGAGCGTTCCACTTTCACGCAGTCCAGGGCGCTGTCGCAGACTTCCCGGAAGTCGGAGTCTCCATATAACTCAGAGGGCATCCCGGTGTGATCTGAGGGGAAGAGCAGGAGCCAGAAATCTGTTTTGTCCGTGTCGCCGCCGCTGGTGTACGTGAGGTTGAAGTAACCTTCTTCATCGATCGTCACGAACGGCCGGGCGGCAGAAGGTTTTACATAGTATGCGTTGTAGTTCTGGTATGACACCTGAAGGTACATGGTGACATGGTAGTCTTCGGGAGAGAGTGCGCTGCCGTCCTCCATGAAGACATAGCCTTCAAAGGGTTCTGTCTTTCCGAGGTCGGGAATGCGGCTGAGGGCTATAACGGGGGTGCTGTCTGCTCCAACAACGGTCTCTTCCGGACTCTCTTCATTTATAAGTACTTCCATATCTTCAGGCCAGTCTGTTTCCGCCGAGTAAACGACACATTGTCCGACACTTGACAGCAGCAAAAGAGCAGCCATCAACATGGATACAATTCTCACGATTCCTCTCATGATTTTTCTCCTCCCGTAATCCATAAAATACCATATACACGTTCCTCTGCACTTATTATAGTTTCTGCAATTTTTGCCGTCATTCTATTTGTGGTATAAGGGCCTGCAGTTTGTCATATACAGAGGCCTGCCACATTTTTGATACATGAAAACTTTTTTGACAGACTATATTTATAAACTATATTTATCATATATGAAGCTGATTTTGAATAAAGAATATTAAGAAATACCTGTATAATGGCGGTGAGCGCTTTTTCTGCGTATGATATAATAGAGCGGAAGTATGGTAAAACTGAGGAACAACTGCGAGGCGTTCCATAAGGGAGTATAAGATATGGATCAAATAGTGGAATGGGCAAAAGAACTTCAGAGTCTCGCACAGGCCGGACTCTTTTATGGTCATGATATATATGACAAAGAACGTTATGAGCGCATACGGGACATCTCTGCTGAAATGATGCTGATGAGAGCGGATGTGCCTGCCGAGAAGATCAAGGGATTATTTTGCGGTGATGAGGGATACCAGACGCCTAAGATAGATACACGCGCAGCGATCTTCAGGGATGGAAAAATCCTCCTGGTATGTGAAAAGGGTAAATGGTCGTTACCCGGAGGGTGGTGCGAATTTAATCTTTCTCCGGCAGACAATACCATTAAGGAGACAAAGGAAGAAGCCGGACTGGATGTTTCCGTAAAGATGGTCATAGCTGTTCAGGACAGGGACAAACACAATCTTCTGCCATTAGCCGAGGAGAAGTGTAACGAGGAGCAGATTCGAATGTGTTTTGATGCCTGTCAGTCCGATGGCTGGACAGTAGTTTTTGACTGATAAATCCCAGCTTCCCAGATCCGATAAGGACGTACAGTGATTTGGAAAAGTTAAGAGAGATTAAAACAGGAGGTGTTGTGCCGTGCATCTGGAAAGGATCACCGAAAACAACATTGGTTTCGCCGTTTCGGTACAGAATGAACTCTTCCCCGGAGAGAGCGCCAGGGCGAACTATGAAGAATCCCTTGTGGATTCCTCCGGTTATGAGTATTTTCTAATTTATGAGGGTGACGACTGTGCGGGGATCATCGGGCTCTACTGCATCCCGGAGGATCCGGACAGCGCCTGGCTCGGATGGTTTGGCATCAGAGAAGGCTTTCGCAGAAGGCATCTGGGTTCTGCCGCTCTGAAGCAGTTCGAGAAGATGGCAATATCCGAAGGTTACCGCTTTTCCCGGCTCTATACGGATGCACTGAGCAATGATGTGGCGATTGCTTTTTATCAGGCCAACGGCTATTTCTGTGAGCCCTATATGAATCAGGAGGATCCTGCCTGTATGCAGTACAAAACTCTCATTTTTTCAAAGACGCTGGCGGACGAACCCCTGATACTCTGGAACGGTAGAAACATACACCTTACCGAGCAGATAGAGAAACAGAGGAAATATCACGGAGATTCGCAGGTGCAGTCATAGGATGACAGCGTTCAACTATAATTTTCAAAATGATTAGGGATCTATCTGCATAGCATAAGGGCTCTACACGGATCTGACAAACTTTTCACTCGTCAGAACTCTGCGTAGAGCCCTTTTTTATTCTTCATCGCGCAATACTCGTGACGTGAGTCTACGATACGCGCGCAAAGTGAAATCTGGATTCATCGTGAGTACAATCCCGGCAACTCTACTATGCGTAGGTACCGTCATCGGAAAAACTGATTTACAATCTGTGCATGGAGGTGAGAACAGATATGAACCAATATGTTACAGGCACGGTTATAAAAGAACTACGTGAAAAAAACAAGATGACACAACTTCAACTGGCGGAGAAGCTGGGAGTGAGTGATAAATGTATCTCTAAATGGGAACGCTTCCGCGGATATCCGGATATTACTCTGTTGGAACCTATTGCGCAGGCATTCAGGATCTCCGTTACGGAACTGATATCCGGCAATACCATCCATAACACGAACGTATCTGCAAATATGCTGCGGTCGAAGTTTTATGTCTGCCCTGTCTGCGGGAATGTGATTCACAGCATGGGTGAGGCGGCCATTCATTGCCACGGTATACAGCTTATGCCCATAGAGTCAGAACCAACGGATGAACGGCACATGATTTTTATCGAGCGTGTTGAAGATGAGTATTATGTTCGGATTGACCACAGCATGACGAAGGAGCATTATATTTCGTTTGTGGCGGCAGCCTCATCCGATGATCTGCAGATGGTAAAACTATATCCGGAGGGAAATGCTGAAGCCCGTTTTAAAATCCGGGGAGTCAGAAGGATATTTTTTTACTGCAACCGTGATGGTATGTTTTCAATTGAACCGGTAAAAGGTATTGATGACAAGGAAAGCGGATATGATGATTCCCGGGAAAGAAGAGAACTGGAAAAGGCGGCGGAAATGCTGCTTGGATAGGTCATTTGTTTAGACAAAGCAAGATAAATCGGATAATTTCCGAAGATTATTCGATTGGAGAACTATAACGATTGTTGTTTTCTACGAGCAAGAAGTACAGGACAGGGTAGTTAACTCCGGTTCTATAGGATTCATTTTCACGGGCTCAAATATCTGTTTCACAGTGAAAACCTCCTTTACAAATTTTTAAGCTTTACTATAATTAGGAACATAGAAAATACAAGAAGGAAGAATATTCTTTTTAACTATATATAGTATAGTAATGGAGATTTGCAATGGCTAAGAAAACCTTACCCAAAGAAGAAAACATCTATGAAACAGATTGTCCTATCCTTTATGCCATGGATCTGATCGGACAGAAATGGAAGCTTCCGATCCTGTGGTATATAGCTGACGCAGAGAATCAGACACTTCGTTATCGTGAACTGGAGAGGAAGGTTGTTGGCATCACTGCAACTATGCTGACCAAGTGCCTGAGAGAACTGGAGCACGATAAGTTCATTACAAGGAAACAGTACAGTACAATACCGCCAACGGTGGAGTATTCGCTTGCGGACAGAGGAAAGTCATTGATTCCGGCATTGGAGTCTGTATATCAATGGGCGGATGAGCAGATGAAGAAAGAATAAAAAATGCTGGTCGAATACAGACAGGGCGAACGGAAATGAGTGAGCTCAAAGCGGTGGACGGACGTCTCCTTCGGATGAATAAAAGCTATGGAATAGTGCACTGTGTATGGATTCGTGGCAAAGGGGAGAGTTTAGTAATGAATAAAGAACAACTGTACAGATTTATTTCCGAGAGTAGCGGAAATGAAAGCAACATCTGTCAGATCTATGTCATCAAAGGAGGCAAAACTGTTTATGATGACTGCTGGCATGGATTTACGACGAAGGATGCGATGAATGTCAATTCCGTGACCAAAGGTATCATGAGCCTGCTTACGGGAATTGCTCTGGATAAAGGCTGTATCAAGAGTCTCGATCAGAAAGTGATAGAGTTTTTTCCTGACTATACCGTAAAGCGCGGAGAGAAAACGATTTATGATGTAACGATCCGGCACCTGCTTACGATGACGGCCCCGTACAAAGGAAAGTCAGAACCATGGAAAAAGGTATGTACTTCAGATGACTGGACACTTGCAATTCTCGATTATCTTGGAGGCCGCAAGGGAATAACTGGTGAATTCAGGTATGCGACTCTTGGCATCCAGATCCTTGCAGGAATCATTGAGAGAGCAGGCAGAGAGAAATGCATTGATTTTGCGAACAGGAATCTGTTTGAACCACTGGGACTTCCGATACGGATATCGCACGGCGACAGTTCCAAAGAAGACCAGTTTGATTTCCTCATGAATAAGAATCCGAGAAAAAACGAGTGGTATTCCGATCCTCAAAACACGGTTACTGCCGGCTGGGGATTGTGTATGTCGGCAAGAGATATGGCTGTTGTTGGAGAACTCGTATTAAATGACGGTATATATAACGGCAACCGGGTCATCTCCGCAGAATACATTGATGACATGCTCAGACCGCATCTTAAGCTCGGTGAAAGATTCGGATTCATGAACTATGGATACTTATGGTATAAGCCTTTTGATGACAGAGAGGTTTATGCGGCGATCGGTGACAGCGGCAATATTATTTATGTCAATAAAGAAGCAAATGTATCCGTGGGTATGACGGGCACGTTCAAACCGAGGATATTTGACAGAGTCGATTTTATAGAACGAAAAGTGCTGCCTGCGATTGATGAGTGATATATGCCCGATATTACACAGAACATGATAAATCAGGGTTCTTAATGGGATCTGGTTGAGATTATATCTTAAAAAAGCAGAATAGCTTTCCAAATAACGTCAAAAATAGAGGAGGCGCATTATGTGGTTCTGGTTTGCATTAGGCTCTGCGTTTTTTGCCGCGCTTACATCCATTCTCGCCAAGATCGGCATAGAAGGCGTAAACTCCAATCTTGCCACGGCGATTCGAACGGTGGTCGTGGTGGTCATGGCCTGGGGTATGGTTTTTCTGACGAACACGCAGGGTGGTATCAAATCTATCAATCAGAAAAGCTGGATCTTCCTGATCCTGTCCGGCCTGGCCACTGGCGCTTCATGGCTGTGCTACTATAAGGCTTTGCAGATTGGGGAAGCATCCAAGGTCGTGCCTGTTGATAAACTGAGCGTGGTCATCACACTGGTGCTGGCCTTCATCTTCCTGCACGAAGATTTCAGCACTAAATCTCTGATAGGCTGTATCCTGATCGGCGCGGGAACGCTGGTCATGGTGCTGTGAACAGATACCGGACATTGGTCACAGCCGTTTAGTCGCTAATCACAGATTGAAACATGTCCGTCTGCCGAAGGACCCGATAATACTGTTAGAATACGTATAAGTCATAATATGGTTCGTAAATGTCAACGAATACCGGAAAGAGCCTGTTTGACATTTATGATCATTGGTATACTTAATTGGTGAATCGATACATGGACAGGGCGGTGCAGGTTAACACACATTGGGAATTGTCTCCTGCCTCGTCACCTGAGGAGAAGCTTATGAAAGGCATTTTTCATCCGGATAAGTGGAATGATTGGGATACTCCATTGCCCAATGCGCAGGAGATCAGGAAATTGGATCCCGAAGAAGACAAATACTATCGTGAGTATATTATTCAGCATGCGTATGGCTCTCGTCAGAAAATGCTGATGAGGAAGCTCGGGTTCAGTGAACTTCCTGAGAGAAGGGTGAATCCCGAAAATCCGGAAGATGATCAGTATGAGGAGTATTATGTCCTGAGAGAACAGGTTGCCAGGGAACCCGATGCGGAAATCCTCAAAGAAGCGGCCTATGAAGCGCCGACGCAAATGGCGCGTTTTGCATTCTGCCGTCTGACAAAACACTCCTACCCCGCGCCTTGGTACTATTCTTACAGTTACTGCACTTACGAATGCGGCTGGAAGGAAGGGATGACGACGGAGGATGTCATAGAGTTCTGCCGGGAGATGATCGCCGTGGAGGGGCCGTTTGCCGAGGAGGCAAAGGAGTGCCTTGCAGATCCTCCAAGGGACCACAACGATTCCGATGGAAATCGGATGGCATCTCATGAGCGGGCGGTGAGTGAGCCGCCTTATGTCCGCAAACAAAGGCTGGCTCCTTTCCGGAAATCGGAGGAGTACGATCAGAGCCGTGCAGAGGTCCTTCAGCTGGAAGAACAAGGCCATGAGGCGCTTGCGGCCGGCGACAAGGAAAAAGCATTTATGCTTTTTTATGAAATGAGTTATAAATCGGAGCGGCTGGGGAAGTATACGCAGAGATGGGAAGCAATCGATGACTACGCGCGGTGCCGCATCGCCACAGCGGAGGTGATCGATAATGCTTCTGAAGCGGAAAAGGCAGCAGTGATTCTCAGGAAACTGATCAGGGAGTGCCCGGGCGGTCCGGAAGAAAAGGTTTACAGGGAGCATCTTAAGAAGGCGGAAGAGGTTTACCGAAAGAAGGTGAAAGAAACTGCGGTGGAATTCGGTTTTGAGAAAAAAGAGAGACCGATCGTATTCTATCACACTTTTGACCCGAAGGATGCGGGGGTGATCTGCGGGCTTATTGAGGAACGCTTCCGGGCAGGAGGCAGGAAGCGAAAAATAGAGTTCAGGCGGCAGGAGGATACGAGGTTAGAGGATATCGAGTTAAATCTCATACTGCCGAATGGAGCCGGCGACGGCGAAATCATATTAAGGTCGAAAAAGTCGTTCGAAGACAGGCGGCCTGAGATGGGGGATATCTGTTGCTGCAGCCTGCCGACAATGCTCGAGCTGTATTATAATACGGGCAATATCTGGGCGGTGTCGCCGTTTATAGATACGGATGATGTGTTTCCGGAGTTCCTGAATCAGGGAACGATCAAAGGAGAGGTGTGCGGGGTGCCGGTTTTGGTGTTCAAGGGGAACGTCGGCGGCTCTGCAGGAGGCTCCGTGGAAGGCGGAACTGCTGAGGCGGCGGGTGATCCGTCCGGGTGGATGTCGGATGTAGTACTTAACTGGGCAGGCACTCCGTTTGGCCGGGAGGTGAGTGCTTTACACAGCTGGGCGGTTTTGGAGTCGGCAGGATTTAAGACATATTTCACTTTTTTGAACAATAATAATTATGGGCTGAAATGGCTCGACTGCCTCGATCTGCAGCTGTTAATGACGGATAGCAATTTCATTAATGATGTCTGTATGGCTTGCAAAGCGGGAGGCGAATCACCGCATGTCTTTCCGGCGGACAGTACGGTTTGGAAGATGAGATAAGAAAAATCAAGCTTCACTATGTGGAAAGAGAGGATTATTTGTATGGGTAAATCGTTGGTGGCTGTGAACGCCGGACCCCGCGTTAAGTGGAATACGGATACACTGATCAA
>CAMNDN010000065.1:0-10784 GCA_946535445.1 uncultured Lachnospiraceae bacterium | reverse complement strand
CAAGCCAGATGGTTCGTACAATCAAGTACTTCGGCAAGCTTCTTTCCGAATAATTTGAACTGAACTAAGACCTAACAGGGTCCGGTCACCAATGGACCGGACCCTTCATTTTTGACAGGGGGCGATCGGACAGATTTTCATGTTCGTTCTGAAATCATGAAAAGAAGGCGGTTCAGCCCAATTGATATCCTGAAGATTACGCACGCAAGTGCTGATCATAGATAGATCATATTAAAGGAGGATTGATTCCAATGCTTAACAAAAAGTCTGTTGATGATATCAACGTAAAAGGCCTGCGCGTCCTTTGCCGCTGCGATTTTAACGTACCGCTGAAGGCTGGCGTTATCACAGATGAGAACCGTCTGGTAGCAGCTCTTCCGACAATCAAGAAGCTGATCGCTGACGGCGGCAAAGTTATTCTTTGCAGCCACCTTGGCAAACCGAAGGGTGAGCCGAAGCCGGAACTTTCCCTTGCTCCTGTCGCTGCACGTCTTTCCGAGCTTCTCGGACAGGAAGTTGTATTCGCCGCTGACGACAATGTTGTCGGTGAGAATGCCAAGGCTGCTGTTGCTGCTATGAAAGATGGCGATGTAGTTCTTCTTCAGAATACACGTTATCGCAAGGAAGAGACAAAGAACGGCGAAGAATTCTCCAAGGAACTTGCTTCTCTCGCTGATGTTTTCGTAAATGACGCATTCGGTACAGCTCATCGCGCTCATTGCTCCAATGTCGGTGTTACTAAGTATATTGATACCTGCGCAGTTGGATATCTGATGCAGAAGGAAATCGACTTCCTCGGCAATGCAGTTGAGAACCCGGTACGTCCGTTCGTAGCAATTCTCGGCGGCGCCAAAGTTGCTGATAAGCTGAATGTTATCTCCAACCTTCTTGAGAAGTGCGATACACTCATCATCGGTGGCGGTATGGCTTACACATTCCTGAAGGCTCAGGGTCTTGAAATCGGAAAGTCTCTCTGCGACGAGACAAAACTCGACTATTGCAAGGAAATGATCGACAAGGCCGCTTCTCTCGGCAAGAAACTCTATCTGCCGGTAGATACAGTCTGCACAGATTCCTTCCCGAACCCGATCGATGCTGAGATCGCTACTGTTACAGTTGATGCAAATGCCATCCCGGCTGACAAGATGGGCATGGATATCGGTCCGAAGACGATCGAACTTTACAGCGATGCGGTCAAGTCTGCAAAGACAGTCGTATGGAACGGTCCGATGGGCGTTTTCGAGAACCCGATCCTTGCTGCAGGTACAAAGGCAGTTGCAGCTGCTCTGGCTGAGACAGAAGCTACAACGATCATCGGCGGCGGAGATTCCGCGGCAGCTGTTAACCAGCTTGGCTATGGCCCGAAGATGAGCCACATCTCCACAGGCGGCGGCGCTTCCCTTGAATTCCTCGAGGGCAAGGAGCTTCCGGGTGTCGCAGCAGCGAACGATAAATAATAAAGTATACTGAGGAATGCTCTTTGCACCTTGCACGGCGGGATAATAACGCCGCAGCGTTCCTGATAACTCCGGAAATGAGTTATATAGGTGAGAACAAGACAGGTTGTGGGTCTTACGACCCACGATCTGTTATAGAAAACAGTCGCCGGTCGTAGGATCGGGTTATGGATAATACCCCGGCGGCATACAAATACACATATAAGGAGGGTGATACCCATGGCAAGACGTATCCTTGCAGCAGGAAACTGGAAAATGAACATGACACCGGCTGAGGCAGCAGCTTTTATTAATGACAATAAGGCAGCTTTCGCATCTGACGACGTTGACGTCCTCTTCTGCGTACCGGCAATCGATCTTCCGGCAGCTCTTGCAGCAGCTGAAGGAACAAACATCAACATCGGTGCTGAGAATATGTACTATGAAGAGAAGGGTGCTTTCACAGGCGAGATCGCTCCGGCTATGCTGGATGACCTTGGCGTTAAGTATGTCATCATCGGACATTCCGAGAGACGTGAATATTTCGCTGAGACAGATGAAATCGTTAACAAGAAAGTCCTCAAAGCCCTTGAGCATGGCATTACTCCGCTTATGTGCTGCGGCGAGTCTCTTACACAGAGAGAGCAGGGCGTTACTAAGGATTGGATTCGTCAGCAGGTCAAGATCGGTCTTCTCGGCGTAGATGCAGACGCTGTTAAGAAGGTCGTTATCGCTTATGAGCCGATCTGGGCTATCGGAACCGGCGTTACAGCTACATCCGATCAGGCAGAGGAAGTCTGCGGATGGATCCGTGCACTTCTTGTTGAGCTTTATGGTGCTGAGGTTGCTGATGAAGTCCGCATCCTTTATGGCGGTTCTGTAAACGGCGGCAACGCTGCTGAACTGTTCGCTAAGCCGAACATCGACGGAGGTCTTGTTGGCGGCGCTTCCCTTAAGCCGAGCTTCTCTGACATTATCCACTACAATAAGTAATTAAGTATTTCACATTTTTGTATGCGCGATAAAATTTACTGCAACTGAGTTTAAAAAAGAACTCCGGAATCTTTTTCAAAAGATTTCCGGAGTTCTTTTTTCTTACTTATGAATTATTCAAGATCGTAAATCGAAAGCGCCTTATTTCTTCTCGACGAGGAGGCATCTGCCTGTCATCTCAGCCGGCTGCTCCAGTCCCATCAGAGCGAGCAGAGTCGGGATGATATCGCAGAGACGTCCGCCTTCAGCAAGATCCCACTTCGGATCCGCATTGACAAGGATGAACGGAACAGGATTGGTCGTATGAGCGGTGAACGGCTTGCCGGTCTTTTCATCGACCATCTTGTCGCAGTTGCCGTGGTCAGCGCAGATGAACATCTGTCCGTTGACTTCTTTCAGAGCTTCCACTACTTTGCCGACGACCTTATCGACAGCCTCAACAGCCTTGATAGCAGCGGCTTCAACACCGGTATGACCGACCATGTCGCCATTTGCAAAGTTAACGACGATCGAATCGTACTTTCCGCTTCTGATCGCACCGCAGAGAGCATCACATACTTCGAATGCGCTCATTTCAGGCTTAAGATCATATGTGGCAACCTTCGGGGACGGAATAAGAACTCTGTCTTCGCCCGGGAACGGCTCCTCAACACCACCGTTGAAGAAGAATGTTACGTGAGCGTACTTTTCTGTCTCAGCTGTGCGGAGCTGCTTCATGCCGAGCTTGGAGAGGTACTCGCCGAAGCAGTTGGTGATGACCTGTTTCTTGAAGGCAACTTCTTTGTTCGGGATCGTTGCATCATAATCTGTGAAAACAACGAACTTGGTCTGAAGTCTTGCGCCTCTGTCGAAGCCGTTGAAATCATCGATGCAGAATGCACGTGTCATTTCACGGGCACGGTCAGGACGGAAATTAAAGAAGATCACGGAATCACCGTCTTTGATCGTAGCAGTCGGAGCACCGTCTTTCTGTACAACGAACGGAAGAACGAATTCATCCGGCTTGCCGTCTGCGTAGGATGCTGCCATACCTTCGACTGCACTTGCTGCCTCAACGCCTTCGCCCTTGGTCATTGCGTCATAAGCGAGCTTTACACGGTCCCAGTTGTTGTCGCGGTCCATTGCATAGTAACGGCCGGAAACTGTAGCGATGGAGCCGACACCGATCATTTTCATATTGGCTTCGAGAGCTTCGATAAAGCCTTTGCCGGATTCGGGCGGAGTGTCGCGGCCATCCATGAAGCAATGTACGTAAACTTTTTCAAGGCCCATCTTCTTAGCGAGCTGAAGGAGTCCATAGAGATGTGTATTGTGGCTGTGAACACCACCGTCGGAAAGAAGTCCCATCAGATGAAGGGAGGAGTTGTTGTCCAGAGCATTCTGAACAGCTGCAATAAGCTCCTCATTTTTGAAGAAATCGCCATCCTCGATAGCTTTGGAAATGCGTGTGAGCTCCTGATAGATAATACGGCCGGCGCCCATATTCATGTGTCCGACTTCGGAATTTCCCATCTGGCCATCCGGAAGACCTACCGCCATACCTGCCGCGTAACCTTTCTGGAAAGGACAGGTCGCTTCCAGTTCATCCATAACCGGAGTATTTGCCAGCGCTACGGCATTATGCTCAACTGTGTCGCTGAGTCCGTAACCATCGAGGATCATTAATACTGTTGGTCTTTTGTCGCTCATAGTTTCTCCTTTTCTTCTTATGCAGGCATATTCCGCATCCGTTGTATTTGCGGAGCCTGTTTACAACCTTAATTGTGGATTCGGTACTATTCATATTTTACTTCACCGTTCATTTAAAGTAAAGAAACTTAGACAGAAAAATCCGTTAAAAGGGGCTTGTTTTTGGGAAAAATGACATATAGGAAAGATCTCGAAAACAAAGTTTGCATATGCAAACCCACAGCGATATAATAAAGGGGGTTAAATATAACTAACCAAATATTTAGGCTTTATCGTTGCGGAAATATATGTAACTGATGGTTTTATAACAGACCGAGATTGTATGGGTCTGTATCAAAGCGGAGGACAATTATGAAGAAACTTGTCATGATCAGACACGGAGAGAGCGAATGGAATAAATTAAATCTTTTTACCGGATGGACAGATGTTGATCTAAGCGAAAAAGGAAACGAGGAGGCTCTTTTGGCAGGACAGATTCTTCTTCAGGAAGGATATGACTTTGATGTCTGCTATACTTCTTACCTGAAAAGAGCCATTCATACACTTAACAATGTTTTGAAAGAGATGGACCGCGAATGGCTGCCGGTCATAAAGAGCTGGAAGTTGAATGAGCGTCATTATGGGGCACTTCAGGGGCTTAAAAAGTCCGAGACGGCACAGAAATACGGTGAAGAACAGGTAAAAATCTGGAGAAGGTCCTTTGACGTGAAGCCGCCTGCCCTGGATGACGATGATGAGAGATCGGCAAAGAAGGCAGCCATGTACAGAGATGTTGATCCCTCACTCATTCCTTCCTGTGAAAGTCTTGAGACAACGATTGAAAGAGTTGTTCCGTATTTTAACGAGGTGATCAGGAAAGATATGGATGCCGGTAAGCGTGTCATCATAGCGGCGCACGGCAATTCCCTCAGGGCACTTGTCAAGTATTTCGATCATCTGACTCCGGAGGAGATCCTGAATGTCAATATTCCTACAGCTGTACCGCTCGTCTATGAATTTGACGATAATTATAACGTCATCAGATCCTATTATCTGGGAGATCAGGAGGCGCTGAAAGCCAAAATGGAGGCTGTCGCCAATCAAGGTAAAAAATAGGATGCGAGAATATTTTTATTTTTAATTATTGCACTTTGGATACCTGTATGTTATTATACCTTTTAGCTTGTTTTGAAGAGGTGAAGTATGGATATCTTAAAGATTGTGCTTACAATCATTTATGTCATTGACTGCATCGGTCTTACTGTTGTTGTTCTTATGCAGGAAGGTAAAGACGCAGGCCTCGGTGCTATTGCCGGTGCTGCAGATACTTACTGGGGACAGAACAGAGGACGTTCCATGGAAGGCGGACTGGAGAAAGCTACGAAAATTATGGCGGTTCTTTTCTTCGTACTTTCCGTCGTTTTATCCATGTCATTCCTTGGCTGATTGACGAAAAACCATTGAGATCATGAGAGACCTTTGCATCAGGCAGAGGTCTTTCTTTTTACACGAAAACCGGATAATACTATCCGCTGAGCAGAAAGGCGATTTATTCAGAATGAAAAAACAGCATAAAAGAAAAGCGGTAAAAAATTTCAAAATAAAAAAAACATACCGTTCCGGGAAATCGCAGAACAAGCACCTTACAGGTGTGTTCAGCGGTAATTCCAGAGGATTCGGTTTTGTGACTCCGGATGAAGACCAACCTGCCGGTCCTGACGGTATGGATATTTTTATTCCTGCAAATGCCGTCGGCGATGCTTTTCACAGAGACCGTGTGGAAGTCCGTCTGACAAAGGCACAGAAAGGATCACGGCCGGAGGGAGAGGTGATCCGCGTTCTTGAACGCGGAAAGACCGAGATCGTCGGAACATACGTGCGCAAAAAGAGGGGAGGATGGGTCTTCCCTGAAGATACACATTATGACAGGATCATTATTGTACCGGTACAGGACACGAACGGTGCAGAAGATCGCGACAAAGTCGTCGTGAAGATCAGGGATTTTGGGAACAGATATGAAAACCCCGTCGGACGAATCACCGAAATCATCGGGCATGAGGGCGAGGTCGGAGCAGATATTCTGACGATCGCGAGGTCAATGGACATTCCGATGGAGTTCCCGGAGCGCGCAATAAAACAGGCGGAAAGAGTATCCGACCATGTCATCGAGGGAGACCTTGCAGGGAGAGAAGATCTCCGGTCATGGAAAATGGTTACGATCGACGGACCGTATGCCAAAGATCTGGATGATGCAGTCTCTCTGACGAAGACCGAAAACGGATATATTCTGGGAGTTCATATCGCGGACGTATCGAATTATGTACAGGAGAATTCGGCTCTGGACAGGGAGGCCTTAAAGCGGGGAACTTCCGTATACCTTGCTGACCGTGTAATCCCCATGCTGCCGGAACGGCTCTCGAACGGTATCTGCTCACTGAATGCCGGTCAGGACCGGCTGACGTTATCTGTCATTATGGAAATGAATCAGGATGCAGTCGTTGAGAAATATCGTATTGTGGAAAGTGTTATACGTGTAGATGAGCGTATGAGCTATCCGGATGTCCAGAGGATTCTGGAACTGTCCGGCAAGGCGACGGAATACAGGGATACTTCGAATCAGGAAAAAGATCGTTCCGGTGAGATCTCAGAGCCGGAACGGGGAGGAAAAAACGGCATTCATGTGGGCGATTCGAATCGCGATACAACCATGTCTGACGAGGAACTTCTCTCACGGTATGCTGACTATATTTCTATGTTCTGCGATATGCTGGATCTTTCCCTTAAGATTCGTCAGCGCAGAAAAATGAGGGGAGCAATAGATTTTGATTTCCCGGAGGCCAAAATATTGTTGGATGAAAACGGTGTTCCCACGGATGTTCTTCTGGAGAAGGCCAATGATGCCACACGGCTGATAGAGGACTTCATGCTGACCGCTAACGAGACTGTTGCCGAAGAGTTTTCGAAAAAAGAAATACCGTTTGTATATCGTGTGCACGGAGAGCCGGATCCGGAAAAAATCGAGAGAGTGCTGGAATTTGTCCGAAAGCAGGGTGTTAAGATCGAGAAGAAGAAACAGTTTATTACACCAAAGGAAGTGCAGCAGGTCGTGGAATCCGTTAAGGGGACGGGAGTGGAGTCGATGATATCCATCGTGCTGCTGAGAGCTATGCAGCAGGCAAGATATGAACCGACCTGTGACGGGCACTTCGGTCTTGCAGCAAAGTATTACTGCCATTTTACTTCTCCTATCCGCAGATACCCGGATCTGCAGATCCATCGTATCATTCACGATTGCATCAGAGACCGTATGACACCGGAGAAGATACAGCATTATAAAGAAATTCTTGATGATGTCTCCAGACAAAGCTCTATGACAGAGAGGCGGGCGGCGGACTGCGAGCGTGAAACAGAGAAACTCAAGAAAGCAGAGTACATGTATGAGAGGATCGGACAGGAATTTGAAGGACGCATATCTTCCGTTACGGGATGGGGAATGTATGTCGAGCTTCCGAATACGATCGAAGGTCTCGTAAGGCTCAGCGATATGACGGATGATTATTATTATTTTGATGAGACTCTTCAGTCGGTGGTCGGCAGACTGTCCGGAAGGATCTACAGACTGGGCGATCCTGTAAAGGTCTGTGTACGGGATGCAGATCTCAGAGCCCGTACGATCGACTTTGAGCTGGCTTAAGTGAAAAGCAGTTGGAAATAGGCGAATGTGAGGTTATAATAATAGACAGGCTGGATAGAAAGTCGGGACGTTCTTGAGTGGCAGGGATACAGAGGTACTTATTATGGGAGAAAAGAACAGCGTTAAGCTGATAGCGAATAATAAAAAAGCATACCATGATTATTTTATTCTGGAAAAATACGAGACGGGTATTTCTCTGGCGGGCACAGAGGTGAAATCGATTCGCATGGGAAAGTGCTCGATCAAGGAGGCTTATGTCGAGATAAAAGACGGCGAGGTCTATATAGTCGGTATGCATATCTCTCCTTATGAGAAAGGTAATATCTTCAATAAGGATCCGCTTCGCACGAGGAAGCTGCTTCTTCATAAGTCCGAGACAAGAAAGCTCGGACAGAAGATTCGTGAAAAGGGATTCACACTGATGCCTCTTCAGGTCTACCTGAAAGGGAGCCTTGTCAAAGTTGAGATCGGACTGGCCAGAGGCAAGAAGCTTTATGACAAGAGGGCGGATATAGCGAAGAAAGATATGCAGCGTGAAGCCGAGAGAGACTATAAGCATTCTTTCTGATTCTTCTTACTTGACTGGACCGCATAAATGTTGTTTAATATTAAAGACGGAAAACTGTCTGTTGACAGGAACTCCATATGACCGGGCTAGTACTGGTTTCGACGGGGGTTTTGAAGTCAGGGAAGCCATCCGCGGCCCGGACCGCGTTAAAACCGGATCTTAAAATTAAACGCTGACAATACAGAGTTAGCAGTAGCGTAAGCTACTTGTCGGCCCGCCTGCACCCGCACAGACGGTCACCGGCATTATGATTGCGGGAAACGATGCCGGCTAAGCTTTGCTCCGGCAGGCGTATTATGAAGCTACCAAGAGCGAAAGGACGCTGTTCTCCGATCGTTCGAGGGAATAAAAAAAGAACAGCTGTGATGGGAGATGCCTTGAGGGATAGGCTTTCGGACGCGGGTTCGATTCCCGCCTGGTCCATAAAAACAGCCATACCACGAAAGTGGTATGGCTGTTTTTACGCTATTTTATGCAGTTTTTCGGGCATGAAAAATGCCGGTGGTGGGACTCGAACCCACACGCCCTTGCGAGCAACAGATTTTGAGTCTGCATCGTCTGCCATTCCGACACACCGGCTTACTTAAGACCTGTCTATAATAACAGAAAAAACAAAATCTGTCTACAACTTGAGGAAAGTGAGTTTTTAAAGTATTATATTAGACGGATAAAGGAAGGATATTTTGACTGATTGGAGAATCTTATGGATTGTAAAACAGCGAAATCAATGGTCAATGCATACATAGAGGGGACTCTGAGCGATGATGAGTGTACGGATTTCCTGAAACATGTCAAGAAATGCGAAGACTGTTATGATGAACTGGAGACCTACTTCATTGTCGATTATTCTCTGAAATATCTGGATGAGGATTCCTCCGGCCGTTCTTACGATATGCAGAAAGTCTTAAAGGACGATATTCGATGGAATGAAAGAAGGATCTGGAGGACGGAAACGATCCGGTTCATCACGATAAGCGGAATCATTTTTTCAGAGATCCTTCTGGTACTGACCGGAATTATCAAGTTCTACCCGGAACTTGCCAGAATTATCTCAAGTCATATCTCTGTTCTGTTCCCCGGTCAATGATTCATCAGACCTGAAGAAAGGTGTTGTATATATGGATAAAAAACTTGTTCTGATAGACGGTCACAGTATCATGTTCCGTGCCTTTTACGGAATGCCGCTCTCCATGACGGCGCCTGACGGTGTGCATACCAATGCTGTCTATGGCTTTCTGGCCATCATGAGAAAAATCATTGAAGAGGAGAGACCGGATTATATTGCCGTCGCATTTGACCGTCCGACCCCTACCTTTCGCCATGAAAAATATGAAGCATATAAGGGGAACCGTTCCGCGGCTCCGCCCGAGTTCCATGAGCAGATGCCGCTGATCCGGGAACTATTGGATTCCATGGGAATCCGGCATATTGAGATGGACGGATGGGAGGCCGACGATATACTCGGAACGCTTTCCAGAAGAGGCGAGAAGGAAGGCATGACAGTCTCCCTTGTCTCAGGTGACCGGGATCTGCTTCAGATTGCGACGGATAAGACAGAAATTATTCTGCCGAAGACAAAGGGAGGCCAGACCACCTACGAGCGCTACCATGCCGGGCAGGTGAAGGAAACAATGGGCGTGACGCCGCTCGAATTCATCGATATGAAGGCTCTGATGGGAGATTCCTCCGACAACATTCCGGGACTTCCGGGTGTCGGTCCAAAGACGGCTTCAACGATCATCAGTCAGTTTCATTCCATTGAAAATGCTCACGAACATGTGGATGAGATAAAGCCCAAAAAAGCACAGACTGCGATGCGGGAGCATTATGATCTCGCGGTCCTTTCAAAGGATCTGGCAACGATCCGTACGGATGCGCCGGTAGAGGTGTCCTTTGATGAGCTTGCGATGGGCGAGATATATAATGAAAAATCGCTGGAGATGTTCCGCAGGCTTAATTTTAAGAGCCTTTTCGGTCTGTTCGAGGCGGAAAAAACAGAGGTCTCCCCGAAAGTGGATGTGATTGTGATCACAGAACGCGGGCAGGCGAAAGAAGTGTTTAAGAAGGCATCCGCAGCTGCATTTGACGGTGAAGATGTAGGAATTGATTTTGTCACGGAGAAGATGGTCCTTTATGCGGCTGGCCTGGCATTTGCAGACAAATGCTACGGATTCCCGGTCAATGCCGCTGAGGGCGGCGATATTGACGCAGCTTTTCTTCTGGAAGAATTCGGACAGATCGTCTCCGGCAAAGGACGCATCGGCAGTGTGAACGCGAAGGAAATCGAGAAACTCCTGCACATTGCGGATTCGTCGAGGTTCTATGACAGTGTAATCGGGGCATATCTCATTGATCCACTGAAATCCGACTGGGAATATGATGATGTGGCCAACGGATATCTGAAGACTACGGTGCGTTCCCGGGA
>CAMNDN010000064.1:0-10849 GCA_946535445.1 uncultured Lachnospiraceae bacterium | reverse complement strand
GCCTTTCTCTCAGCAGCTTCTCTTGCAGCCTGTTCCTCAGCGGCTTTTCTCTCAGCAGCTTCTCTTGCAGCCTGTTCCTCAGCGGCCTTTCTCTCAGCAGCTTCCTTTGCAGCTCTTTCCTGGGCAGCCTTTCTCTCAGCAGCTTCTTTGGCAGCTTTCTCCTGGGCGGCTTTCTTAGCAGCGGCTTCCTTAGCAGCCTTCTCCTGAGCGGCTTTCTTAGCAGCAGCTTCCTTAGCGGCTTTCTCCTGGGCAGCTTTCTTTCTGGCGGCTTCCTTCTTGGCAGCTTCCTTTGCAGCTTTCTTCTGGGCAGCTTTTCTAGCGGCCTTTTCCTTAGCAGCCTTTTCCTGGGCAGCTTCCTTTTCGGCCTTTACTCTGGCAGCTTTCTTCTGGGCAGCTTCTTTGGCAGCTTTTTCTTCAGCGGCTTTCTTCTCAGCGGCTTCGACAGCAGCCTTCTGCTCAGCGGCTTTCTTCTCAGCAGCCTTTTTCTCAGCGGCTTTCTGTGCGTCCGTTTTCTGGACCGGCTTCGCTGTGATCGTCTCAGCCTTCGGCTCATCTGCCTTATTGTCAGTCGCTGCAACTTCCGGAGCTGCATTTTCTACTGTAGCTTCGATCTTAGATGCCTGTGCATGATCCATATGATTTTTGTATGCGCATGCACCGCCGACACCTGCACCGATTCCGATTGCCACTGTTGCTGCTACGATGATTGCTACGACTCTGTTCTTCATGATTTTTTCTCCCTTTATAAGTACTTTAACTTTTTGTTTTTGTCCTTACATCCTTTTATACGGACTGTCTCCGGGGGAGGGCTAAAAAATAGTAAAAATTTTTTTCGGGTTTTTTCGGTTCTTATTATGATTTTCTGTAAAGTATCTCCAAAAACTGACGCCGGGACAAACCTGAGAAGAGGCAGGAAAATTGGTCGTTAACATTTATTTGATTAATATTGAAAATATTCTTAAAAAAAGCCTTGTTTATGTATTTATTTCAAAACTTTCGCAGAATATTTTGATATTTGCAAAAAGTTCGTTTATAATAAAAAAAATGAATGGCTTGATATAATGAAATGACAGGATTGGTTTCTGAGACGCTTAGAATGAAGGAAGAGGAAAAAATATGGGAAGTGCGACAGGATTTAAGGACAGAATAGCAGGAAGAATTCCCTTTTTGACAAAAACAGAGACAAAAGTGGCGAATTACGTATTGGATAATTACGATTCGGAAGAACTGCTGAACTACAATGTTTCTGAGCTGGCGAAAAAAGCAGACGTATCAGATGCCACGATCATTCGTTTTTGTCGCTCGATCGGCTGCAGCGGATACCAGGACTTCAAGGTAAATATGGCAAAAGATCTGATTCCGAGGGAGAAGCAGCTGGATCCCAATGTGGAGCAGGGGGATGATACGAGAACGATTTGCACGAAGATTTTTACTGCCGAAGTAAATGTGTTAAATGAAACATTTGCGGAGCTTGACTTTGATCTGATCGATGAGGTAGCCGAACGAATTTTGAAAGCGAAAAGGTTATTGATTTTCGGAACGGGGGGAAGTCAGATCGTCGCTTTGGATGCGCTGCACAAGTTTCTGAAAGTAGGTATTCGAGCTTATGTGTGCCAGGATCTGGATCTCCAGCTGATGTCCTCATCTTTGGCAGGAGAAGGAGATGTTGCGATGTGTGTGTCTTTCTCCGGCGGAAATCACAGTATGATCAGCTGCATGAAAAATGCAAAAAGAAACGGAGCGTATACTGTCGGAATCATAAGTCTTCCGAGGTCGCAGCTGGTCAGGCAGAAGCTTTTGGATGCGGTGATTTATTCTGCTTATGACAAGACGATTTTTCAGTCAGAGTCTGTAAGTACCAGAATAGCCCAGCTTGCCATTATAGACTCACTGGTCAGTAAGGTGGCTTTTATGGATTATGAAAAATCACTTAATTCAATTGCCATGACAAGAAGGGCTACGACAGAAAATAAATTGTAAATTAGAATTAGAAGGAACTGAATTAATATAGGAAAGAACCGGCCGATAAGTCAGACTAAGATAGAATAATTGAACAACGAAAAGGACAGGTGCTGTCGCTGATTAGCAGTGGCAGCACCTTTTTTGTGTCTTTGGGTAAGACCTGAGAAGTTGGATGAAAGAATATTACAAAATTGATTGAAATAAATTGTAAGAAACTACCAAATATTTCAAAAGGTATTGACATATTATTTCAGAAATGATATCTTAATCATGAAAGAAGAAATAAAATTTCAAAAAGAAACGGGAACAAATTAAATTATATTTCATATTCCAAGAAGGAGTGGAAAGGAGAAAAGCAGATGAAAGCAGTTGTGTTGCATGGACCTGAGAACTATCCGAACAATTACGAGGTTATGGATATTGAGAAGCCGGTCTGCGGTACTCGGGATCTCATCATTAAGATGAAAGCCGCAGCACTTTGCGGAACAGACAAGAGAATCTTTACTGGCGCAAAGACGAAAGGTGTTCGTCCGGATTCTGTAGTAGGTCACGAGATGTGTGGTCTTATTACTGAAGTCGGAGCAGATGTTGAAGGTTACTCCGTAGGTGAGAAGGTTGCCATCGCCAACGTCATCCCGTGCGGACATTGCGCAGCCTGCCTTTCCGGCAGAGAGAATGCCTGCCTGAATCGTAAGGCGATCGGTTATGAGTTCAACGGCGGCTTCGAAGAATATGTCCGTATTCCGGATGTCTGCATCGAAAGCGGTAATGTTGTTAAGCTTCCGGAAGATGTCAGCTTTGCAGCCGGCGCACTGATCGAGCCGCTGGCATGCTGCATCCGCGGTCTGAAGAATACCGGAACAGGATTTAATGACACGGTCCTTATCATCGGCGCCGGCCCGATCGGACTGATGCATCTGCAGCTTTCCAAGATTGCCGGAGCGAAGAAGGTCTATGTAAGTGAGCCGGATGCCGGTAAGAGAGAAATCGCCAGCAAGCTTGGCGCAGCCAGAGTTATCGACTCCATGAATGAGAACCTTGAGGAGATCATCATGGAAGAGACAGGCGGCGAAGGCGTAGACAGAGTCGTTATGGCAATCGGTGTCAACGCTCTGGTCAATTCCATCCTGAAACTGGCTAAGAAGGGCGGCACGGTATGCCTCTTCGCCGGATTCCCGAAAGGAAAAGTCAGCGAGATCGACGCTTCCATCATTCACTACAACGAGCTGAACGTTACAGGCAGCACCGCTTACAGAAGAATTGATTACCTTCAGGCAGCTGATATGGTCCGCGAGAAGATGATCGACCTGGATGCAATCGTTTCCGATAAGTTCTCTCTGGATGATTTCCGTCAGGCTCTGGACCTTCACATGGCAGGGACCGGACTGAAAGTCGTTATCGAGGACTGATAAAAATGTATGTTTAGGCAGAAGGGAGATTTTCCCGGTGCCTGATCAATAGTAACAAATGTATCACACAAATGCCAAAGGCAGACACAAAGAGAAAGGAGTTACAAATGGTTACACCTATGTATGCAATGGGAAAGGCAGTCAGGCTCTCAAGGATGGTCAATCCGGAAAGCAACAAAATGATGGCGATCACAGTTGATCATGCTACCTCCAGAGGAATTGCTCCTATGACAGGTATTCATGATATTCAGGGCGCTATCGATAAGATCGTGGCCGGCAGACCGGATGCTATGACAATGACAGGCGGCATCCAGAAACGCTGCTGGGGACCGCATGTAGGTTCCGGAATCGCTATCCTTCACAAGATTTCCAACTATGCACCGACTTCTCCGACCAATGATGTTGTATTCGGTTCTGTAGACGCTGCTGTAAGAATGGGCGCAGATGCTGTTTCCATGGGATGCATCACTCTTGGCGATTTCCAGAATGAGCAGTTTGCACGTATCGGCGAAGTATCCGAGTACTGCGACAAGATCGGTATGCCGCTGATCGGACATGTATATCCGAAGGGTGAAAGTGTTGCTCCGGATAAGCGCGCAGCATGGGAAAATATCGCATACTGCTGCAGAAGTGCATGCGAACTCGGAATGGACGTCGTAAAGACAACTTATACAGGCGATCCGGAGAGCATGGCAAAAGTTATCGCATGCGTTCCGTCTTCCTTCCGCGTTGTTATCCAGGGCGGCGACACACCGAAGGGCCTTGAAGGCGATGCACTTCTTGACTACTATCTGCAGATGACACGCGATGCACTGGATGCAGGTGTCGGCGGTGTTACAATGGGCAGATGGGTATGGGATTACAAAGATGTCACAGCGCTCGTTATCGCGCTTCGCCGTCTGATCCACAAGGGCTACAGCGTCAAGGAGACAAGAGAGCTTCTTGAAACAGTAGAAAATGATAAGAATTATGAGGACTATCTTGTACTGAAGTAATAAGATTCATCATCAGGAGAGTGTCATGGGAAGGTATTTACTTGGTGTAGATGTAGGAACAACTTCTCTGAAGGTCGCGATCATCGATGAAAATGCGGCTCTTCAGGGAATCAGCAGTAAGGCCTATCGCCTGATAACACCCAGACAGGATTATGTTCAGATTGATGCGGAAAGCATGTGGAATGCATTTGTCGAATGTGTACGGCTGCTCCGTGGGGGTAAAAATATAGATATGTCCGAGATTGCCGGTATCGGTATCTCATCCCTCTGCCCGGGGCTCGTAGCTCTGGGGGAAAACGGAGAAGTTCTCTGTGATCCGATTATCTACTCGGATCGGAGGAGTAAGGAAGAGGCAGAACTCATCTTAAAGGCTGTCGATTCCGAAAAGCTGTTTGAAATCACGGCAAACGGATCTATGGCTGGTGCCTTTTCCGGTTCGTCCATGCTCTGGATCAAGCGGAACCTTCCGGAAGTCTATGCGAAGACAAAGTACTTCGGGCATTTGAATACATTTCTTGCTCAGCGGATGACCGGAGCTTTTGCAATAGATTACTCCAATGCTTCCTATACGAATCTTTTCGAAACAACAGGCGGCAAAAAGTGGTCCGATTATCTCTGCAACGCAATAGGGATCGACCGTGAAAAACTTCCGCCTCTTCGTGAGTCCACAGATGTGGTCGGTGGACTTGTACATCAGGATCTCCTGAAACTGGGCCTGAAAGAAGGAACACCGGTCGTCATCGGTGGTGCAGACACACCTTGCGCTACCCTGGCATCGGGAGTTACTAAAGCCGGGGATGTCTGTGAATCGGTCGGTACGACGGATGTATTGACGATCTGTGTGGACAAACCGGTCTTCCACAAAGGCTTCATCAACCGCTGTCATGTAGTCCCGGGGAAATGGATCTATCAGGGAGCCATGTCCTTTACAGGCGCAGCCAATAACTGGTTCCTGGATCAGTTCTGTGATGACCTGAAACAGCAGGCTGCCGACAGCAGGACCGCTTATACTCTGATGAATCAGGAAGCGGCAGAGGCTGAACCGGGATGCGGAGGCGTCGTATTCCTGCCTTATATGCAGGGAGAAAGAAGTCCGATCTGGGATTCCTATGCCAGAGGAGTGTTCTTCGGTGTATCTCTTAAGACAACAAGAAAAGAGCTGAATCGGGCCGTTCTTGAAGGCTGCGGTTATGGCCTTCGCCAGCTGTCCGAGATAGCGGAGGGCATCACGGGACAGAAGATTACTTCCTTCACTTCGATCGGAGGCGGCGCAAAGAGTCGGGTATGGGCTCAGATCAAGGCGGATATTACCGGGAAGGACCTGGAGATCCTTGATATGAGCGATATGGCCCCCGTAGGAGCCGCACTTTTAGGCGGAGTCGGGGCAGGCGTTTTCAAGGATGTATATGAGGCTTCCGACAAGGTGGAAAAGAATGTCTGCCGGGTCGTACGCGCAAGTCATCGTTACGATGCAGTCTATCAGAAGAGGTATGAAACGTATATCAGTCTGTACCCCGCGCTGAAAGATATTTACAGAATAAACGCTGACTGAGAAAATCTTGACATGATAAAGATCTTGATATGAAAAGATCTTGACATCCAAAGTCACTGACTTGGAAGAGACTTGATGTATTTCGTTCCAATTGGTTTAAATGATCCGAGAAGACAGATCATTTGGTGAATTAATATAAGAGGAAAAAAGAATGAAGAAAAAGATATTTAGTGCCGTGATGGCAGTCATGCTTGTGGTTCTTTCCGTTGCCGGCTGCGGAAGCAGCGGATCATCCGCTTCCAGCTCCGGTGCAGGTCAGGCAGATGCTGCAGCAACAGAGTCTACAGCAGCAGAGTCTACAGCAGCAGAGTCTACAGCAGCAGCAGCTCCGGCTGCAGGCGCAACAAAGATCACAATCGCTGTTCCTGATCCGGAAGCTTCCTACATTTATGCAGCAGCTACCGAGTTCGCTAACAGAGCTATGGAATACTCTAACGGATCACTTGATATTTCCGTTTCCGGTAATGGCTCTCTCTACGGCGGCGACACCGCTGCAGGTATCAAGCAGCTGGCAGCAGGTTCTCTTCAGATGCTGATCCTTGCAACTTCTGTTTATGCAAGTTTCGAGCCTGGTTACAATGTCATTTCTGTTCCGTATATGTTCGATGATCAGGCACAGCTTCTTGATTATCTGAACAGCGAGACAGGCGATGCTCTTATGAATCGTGTAAACTCCATGGGCATCACAACAGTCGGCAAGTGGACAAGATCCTTCCGTGAAGTTACCAACTCCAAGAGACCGATCAACACACCGGCTGACCTTGAAGGTGTTGTCCTCAGAGTTCCGAACAACTCTCTCTATGTTGAGTTCTTCAGCGCATGCGGCGCTGTTACAACTCCGATGAACTTCTCCGAAGTTTACAACGCACTGCAGCTGAATACACTGGATGGCCAGGAGAACCCGGTCGACGTTCCGTATTCCAACAAGTTCTATGAAGTTCAGAAATATATCTCCTTCACGAACCATATGGCAGACGCTTGGCTTGTCGGTATCAACACCAAACTGTTTGAGGGCCTGACAGACGAGCAGAAAGACGCTATCACCAAGGCCGGTGAAGAAGTTCAGCAGTGGAATGTTGATATGATGGCAGAGCAGGATCAGGTCGCTCTTAAGACTCTTGAAGAGAACGGCATGGAAGCCAATGAGATCACAGAAGAAGGCAAGAAAGCTTTCATCGAGAAATCTCAGAGCTGCTATGACAAGTTCCGCGAACTCATCGGCGATGATGAACTTTTCGACGCAACAGCTAAGTTTACAGGAAGAGCATAAATCATAACAGGAAATGGCGGGATACCCGCCATTTCCTTCCAAAAAGGGAAAGCATAGAGAGACTTTGCAGAGAGGAGGAAATAATGAATCGCAAGAAATCAAAGTTATCCGGGTTTTTTGATATCATCAATATGCTCGAAGACTGGGTTTTGGCAATTCTTGTTATTGGCATGGTCGTTGTTATCATGCTTCAGATTATCGGACGAGTCATCGGACATCCCCTGCCCTGGACAGAAGAGACCAGCCGCTACCTGTTCCTGTGGATGATGTTCGTAGCTCTGGCGGCTGGTTTCAACCGCTGTGAATCATCCAGAGTAACGCTGCTCCTTCAGATCAGCCCCAAGTGGCTCAAGAAGTTCAGTGAAATATTATACGGAGTTCTGGTAATAGGCTTTTTTATCGTCATGTTCATTTACGGCATTGAGGTCGTAAAACAGCAGGCTCAGTTCCATGAAATGGGAACGGCCCTCAGAATCCCCATGACTGTAATTGGTATATGTCAGCCTGTAGGTGCCGTTCTGGGTATCATCGGTACCGTACAGAGTTTCCTGGAGTATCATTCCAAGATCGAAATTGGCGACAAGGAAGCAGAGAAGGCGAAAGCATTAGAGAACGAGGGGTGATTAAGATATGAGTATGAGTCTGGTTTTGATCCTGTTATTTTTGGGTCTTATGTTTTTGGGCGTCCCGATCGCAGTATCTTTAGGTGCAGCTTCCGTTATCGTCATGGCAACAATGACAACGCTTCCGTTATCGATGGCAGCACAGTCCATGTTCACCGCCATGAACTCCTTCATTATGGTAGCTGTCCCGCTGTTCATCCTTTGTGGTTCTCTTATGGACGAGGGCGGCATCGCTGATCGTATTTATGATCTTGCCGAAGCTCTTGTCGGATGGATCTACGGAGGTTTAGGTCACGTATCTGTAGTTGTTAACATGCTCTTTGCAGGTATGTCCGGTTCGTCAGTAGCGGCGATCGCGTCCATCGGTAAAATGAGTATTAACGCGCTGGAGAAAAAGGGATATCCGAAGGATTATGCTACAGCCATCAACCTTTCCGGTTCCATGCTTGCATCTGTTATCCCGCCCAGTATCCTTATGATCAACGCTGCTGCCACCGGTAATGTTTCAATCGGACAGGCACTTCTGGCAGGTTTGATCCCCGGTATCATTATCGGTCTTATCTTTATGGTTTACAATTACCTGTACTGCAAGCGCCATAACATCGGCGACCGCGTACCGTTCTCCGGCAAGAAGCTCGGCAAGGCATTTGTCAGAGCAATCCCGGCTCTTCTGACACCGGTCATCCTCCTGGGAGGCGTTTATACAGGTATCTACACACCGACAGAAGGTGCGGCTATCGCCGTTGTTTATACATGCATAGTTTCCATCTATGTATTTAAGAATCTTAAGTGGAGAGACATTCCGAGAATCATGATGAAGAACGCCCGCTCCACAGGTACGATCCTTTTCGTAGCTATCGCTGCCAAGCCGGCTTCCCTGCTTTTTGAGATCGACGGTCTTCCGAGCAAAGTTGCCAACATGATCGCAGGAATTTCAGACAACAGAATCGTTATCCTTCTTGTTCTGTATGTATTCCTCATCGTTGTCGGTATGTTCATGGATGCAACAGCCGCGATCTTCATCCTGGTACCGATCCTTCTTCCGGCTGTCCAGGCTGTAGGCGTATCACCGCTGTTCTTCGTCGTATTCCTGGTCATCACACTTTCCTTCGGTCTTATCACTCCGCCGGTCGGTGTCTGCCTGTATGCGGCTGAAAATGTTACCGGCCTGCCATTGGAAAAGATAATAAAAGCGTCTGTACCGTGGATCGGTCTGATCGCGATTTCACTTGTTATCTTTATCCTCTTCCCGCAGATCATCGAAGTACCGGTCAGCTGGGTATTCGGAGCCTGATCCGGTCAGGAGAGAAGCATACTGACAGGTATGAAAAATCAGGGATTCGGGTTAAAATAATATGTAGTTTTTCCGAATCCCTATATCATGTTTTCGGGTGAAACCGGAATCAATATGTTATCGACAGGAGGCAGCAGAGAATGAAAATCGTAGTATTAGATGGATTTACAGAAAATCCCGGAGATCTGAGCTGGGAAGGTCTTGAAGCACTCGGAGAGCTTACTGTATATGACAGAGTCTCCTATGAAGAAGATCCGAAAATCCCGGAAGCAATCGGTGATGCAGATATCGCGATCACCAACAAGACACCGATTTCAAAAGCAACTATGGACGCCTGCCCCAACCTGAAGGCAATTGCTGTACTCGCTACAGGGTACAATGTTGTAGACTATGTCGCTGCAGGTGAGAAAGGCATCCCGGTCATGAATGTTCCGACCTACGGGACACAGATCGTTGGACAGTATGCAGTTGGTCTTCTGCTGGAGATCTGCTCTCACTATCAGTATCATTCTGACACAGTCAAGGCAGGAAAGTGGGAGAACAATATAGACTGGTGCTATTGGGATTTCCCGATGATCGAGCTCTACGGAAAAACCGCCGGTATTATCGGACTTGGAAGAATCGGACGCTCTACAGCTAAAATTCTGAATGCAATGGATATGAGAGTCCTGGCCTATGACAGTTTTGAGAGCGAGGAGGGGCGTGCACTGGCAGAGTATGTGGATCTTGACACACTTTTTGCCGAATCAGATGTCATCTTCCTGCATTGTCCGCTGTTCCCGGCGACGGAAGGAATCATTAATAAGGAAAACATTGCAAAGATGAAAGATGGTGTGATCCTGATCAACAATTCACGCGGACAGCTTGTGGTAGAGCAGGATCTTGCGGATGCATTGAATTCCGGCAAGGTATATGCAGCCGGTCTGGATGTTGTATCCACAGAACCCATCAAGGGTGACAACCCGCTTCTTAAAGCGAAAAATTGTCTGATCACCCCGCATATTTCCTGGGCTGCTCAGGCAGCAAGACAGAGAATCATGGACATTACCGTTAATAATGTAAAGTCTTTTATGGACGGTAAGCCTGTGAATGTTGTCAATATGAAATAAAAAGTGAGCTGATAAATAGATTTTCCATCTTAGATGAAAAGGGCACGATCCGGTCATACCGGGACGTGCTTTTTTCTGTCTCAAAAGAATCATAAACGTGGTAAAATCATATAAAAAGATGCAGCTAAAAGGAGGTAACTATGGAATATAGAAGATTTGGAGATACTATCATTGCCAGAATGGACAAAGGGGAGGAGATCACCTGCCAGGTCCGGAAAATCGCGGAGGCGGAGAATATCTCTCTTGCATCCATCGAAGCACTCGGAGCTCTCAGCGATTTCAATGTAGGACTTTTTGATGTGACGGAAAAGAAATTTCACGGGAACCATTTTCACGGAGCTTATGAAATCGTATCTCTCACCGGCACGATCAATACGAAAGACGGGGAGTTCTACAGCCATCTGCATATGAGCGCGGCTGATGAAAATGCCCGTGTCTACGGCGGACACCTTGTCGACGCAACGATCAGCGCGACCTGTGAGATGGTCATCCGGGTGCTGGATGGAACGGTCGACAGGTATTTCGATGAGGAGACCGGACTCAATCTGTTCAAATTCTATTAATAACTAAAACTTCCCATTTGTCACTTTAAAGTCAAGCCGGAATCGAAATAATTGCTTAAGCAGGGCGTCGTC
>CAMNDN010000063.1:0-11099 GCA_946535445.1 uncultured Lachnospiraceae bacterium | reverse complement strand
GAAATTTACGCACCAGAAACGGAAAAAAATTATGTCGGAAAAAATGTCAGCAAATACCCCTCTGCCCGCCCCCTCCATCGATACGGGGGTGAACGGAACAGCCGACCGTCCCGTCGGTTCCTCGTCCGGAAGACGCAGCGGCTCCCGCCAGGAACTGGAATCCCTGAGGATCGAATACCAGAATCTCTTTGACCGCAGCAACAAGCTGGACAACAAGACCTACATCACCATCACGTTCTGCGGCTTCATGTTCGTCTTTATCACAAGCCTGTTCGGCAGTATCCCGCAGATTCAGATGACAGGCAGTACCTTAAGCAGCGTCATTACCATTCTCTATATCATCGTCTGCATTGCGGTGGCGGTCTCCTATGTCTGGGACCTCATCTGGTTCATGCGTCTGCTTGCGCCGGAGGGCATCGTCCGCCTGGATCCGAACAAAATTGCGGAGGAGCATCTTGAAAGCTGCAGCGCAGGAGAAGCAGAGCGTCGTCTGATTGCTCTCTACAGGAAGATCATCAATGAAGATCTGGAAAAGCTCCATATCCGGTGCGATAAGTTCGTGCTTGGACTTCGCTACGTCCTTCTGACACTGATCCTCTCCTTTGCATGTTACGGTCTGCAGATACTTCTCAGGTTACTATGAGTCTTGAACGCTATGGCGCACTTGCCGCGCCGCGCATGGTGCGAAGCACCTTCCTTAATGCGCGGCTGCGATCCGCCGAAGGCTTTTAATCTCTGACGCTTACTTTGTATCCCATGTCAGAGACAAGTTTCTTTTTGCGCATTCATCTCACGACTTACATCACGAAAATTCTGCGTCAGAGATTAAAAAGGATTCTTTCATGTACCCACCGATCCACAAAAAAACGGAAATATCCCTGTCCTATGACAGACTGGACATGCTCTGGGACCGCTGCCCGCAGTACCATGGCATGTCCACTTTTGCTTCTCTCGATGCTCTTCTCTCAGAACATGAATCCTATCAGAAGGACTTTGACGACCTCCGGGAGGAGTACGAATCCAATCACTACGAGCGCTTTCTCGTGCAGCTCTCCTGGGCGGATCTTGCTTACCGGCACGCAACGAGAGACCTGATCGAAGCGGCGCCTGCATTTGCTCCGAATCCTTACGTAGATGAATTCATGGAGCAATTTGCAAATATCGACACGGACCGCAAAGCCTGCTTCCTCTTTCCCGAAAGCTTTGTCTCCCAGTTCTTCGTCATAACGGAAGTCTGCAAACGGGCCGAATCTGTCAGGACGGTCAGAACTCTCTTCCCGGATGAGGAAAAAGTGCACTATCTTGCGGTATTTGACAAAAAGAACATGAACGATGTCCTTCTGATGTATCACCTGCTGTATACCAATACTTCCCAGGACGTCTTCGGCGGATACTCCCTCTACGACTACTCTCTGCCCTGGTATCAGAATCACCTGTGGGAAAGCGGGACAGTTCTGCGCTCCCCATACCTCCCGGACCGGATCGCGAAATACCAGGGGAGCCTGCCCTTTTACCACAATCCCTCCAAGACTGTCTACGTGAGGAGAAATATCGATCATATACTGGAATGCGGATACTTTACTTCAGAGTTGGAGTTCTTTCTCAATCTCACGAGGGTGATCATGCCCTTCTTCCAGTGGTGGTACACGGATCTGTCTCTCTACGAAGAGAAGGACGGCTACAAAACGAACTGGCGGCTGGAGCGGACCAGGATCCGTACGGACCTGACGGCAGACGGGGTCATCAAGCCAAAATGGAAACATGAACTTTCCCTGTTCCATGCTGTCCGGAAAAAATATCCTGACACACTGTATCAATACCGCCCCGACTGGCTCGGACGCCAAAGTCTGGACCTGTATATTCCGTCCACGCGGACAGCGGTCGAGTATCAGGGGATCCAGCATTATCATCCCGTAGAGTTCTTCGGCGGCGAGGAAGCGCTCGCGCAAAGGCAGGAACTGGATCACACAAAACGGCTGTTATGCGAAGAAAATGATGTGCGTCTCGTGGAATGGCCCTATGATCTGGAGCCTACGGACGGGAATATTCGCAGGAAGCTCGTTCAACCGTCCCCGTTGTGATGACATCCGAATCATGGCCCAGTACCCGGGAGATGACGACGCTCCCTGCTTCAACAGGAGCCTCCAGCGTAATCTTACGAATCTCCTCCATGACCCTGAAAATATCCTTCTTCGGGACAGGCTTTGTGAGCCGCACACTGACAAGAGGCATTTCCCCGCCCCGGACAGCCACGGATGTTGCAATGGTTCGTCTGGGATCGGAAAGCTCCATAAGAACATATTCTTCCCCACGACTGCAGGTCTGCCCGCTGACGGACAGAACGGAAGCGGTCCCGTCCTCACGAATTTCATATTCGGCCGTTATATCGCAGCCGTTCGGACATATGATACATGTAAATTCTCTGAACATGAAAATCTCCTCTCACGATACGGACACTTCAAGGTCGCCTTCCCCTTCCAGTTTCTCATGTCTGATCTTCAGTTGGATCATTTCTGCCGGAAGAGCCTTCTTCAGCTTTCTCTGCGCCACTGTGCGGTCACCTCTTCTGACCTTCAGCGTGACATCCCGAAGCGGTTTCCTTACCCGGAGCGAAAGCGTGAAATCATGCTCACCGCTGATTCTCTGGGGAAGTGCATGACCGACATTTTCTCCGGCTCTGACCGCAATGCTGCAGGCGGGAAGCGCTCCTTCCTTAAGATATGCACACACACCCTCCGCAAGTGCTTCCGCTTCCAGAGAGACAAAATCTACCAGATCGTGGACGTGCAGGACGTTACCGGCTGCAAATATCCCCGGGACATCCGTCTGATAGTATTCATCCACAGACGCTCCCCGGGTATGGTCATCCAGAGTCGCGCCTGCTCCCAGCGTCAGCTCATTTTCAGGGATCAGGCCGACAGACAGGATCAGCGTGTCGCAGGCATATTCCCGCTCGCTGCCGCATACAGGCTGCAAATGTTCATCCACCCTCGAAATGACAACTCCCTCAAGCCGGTCAGTCCCTCTTATATCCGTCACGGTATGGCTCAGATAAAGAGGAATGCCGTAATCATTCAGACACTGTTCGATATTGCGCGGCAGCCCCGAAGGCACGGGCATCACTTCAAAGACGCCGATGACATGAGCTCCCTCCAGCGTCAGACGTCTTGCCATGATCATACCGATGTCACCGGAACCCAGGATTATGATTTCCTTTCCGATCATCCGGTTCTGCAGATTAATGTAAGCCTGTGCCACCCCCGCAGTCAGGATGCCGGCAGGCCGGGTACCCGGAATGGCCAGAGCCCCCCGTGTCCGCTCTCTGCACCCCATCGCAAGGATCACCGCCCCTGCCCGGATCTGTATAAGACCGTCACGGCAGGCTGCCGTCACCTTTTTATCCCCGGTAATTTCAATGACCGTGGCATCTGTGATGTAAGAAATTTTCCTTTTTTCAATCTCGCTGATGAAGCGCGCTGCATACTCGGGACCGCTCAGACTGACACCGAAACGGGTCAGACCGAACCCGTCGTGAATACACTGTCTCAGGATCCCTCCCAGCCGCTTCTCACGCTCAAGAATCAGAATATTGCGCACACCGGCGTCATAGAGCCGTACCGCAGCGGCGAGACCGGCCGGACCTCCTCCGACAATTACTACTTCTGCATGTCTCATACTCAGTCCCTTACCTTTCCGGTGAAAAGGTATCCACCTTCCCTCTGATACCGGATATCCTCCGGGTCAAGTCCCAGTTCTTCTTCCAGCATCTGCGTGATCCGCGTCTGACAGTAACCGCCGTTGCAGCGCCCCATCATGGAACGGGTCCTGTTCTTGATTCCGGTCAGCGTGTGAACGCCGAGCGGGTTGTGAATGGCTTCCAGAATTTCAGCCTTTGTAACATTTTCACACCGGCAGACGATCTGACCGTAATCGGGATTTTCGGCGATAGCCTTCCTGCGTTCCTCCATGGTCATCTCTGAGAAGCGCTTAAGAACCTTGCGGCAGGGATCAAAAGAATCGTTGGCCTGAAGCGGACTCCCCTCTTCAGACTGACGGTCCAGAATCTTCTTTACAGCTCTTCGGGCCAGCGGAAGCGCGCAGGTGACACCGGGCGATTCGATCCCGACCAGATTCACGGTATGCGGATGTTCAGGATCGGCTTCGAGAATAAAGTCAAGGACTTCTCCGGTCTCTTTGTCACAGTTCTTCCAGCGTATACCGGCAAAGTTCCGGATAAAATACTCTCTCTTCATCTGAGCGAACATACGGCTGCCGTCGGCCAGGAGTCCGTCAAGCCGCTCTTTGCGATTGGCATAATCTTCCCGGCCTTCTGTCAGATAGGAATCAGGCCCGACCAGGATGTTCCCGTCCACGGTCGGTGTGGCATGGGTGGAGAACCCGCCCCTGTCATTGGGCGCCGGATAGACAGGAATCGAAAGATATTTTCCGGCTTTCTTGTCCAGAACAAAGTATTCTCCCTTAAAGCCCTTCTGATAATATGCAGGATAACCCAGCATTTCAGAGATCATGGGCGAGTATGCTCCCGCACAGTTGATCACCCAGCGTGAAGAGATATCTCCCTTCGCGGTATGAAGGACCCATCGGTCTTTATCCTCCTTCCTGTCAATACCCGTTACGCCCGCACCGAACAGAAAGCGCGCGCCGTTCTTTGCCGCGTTCTCTGCCAGGGCAACAGTATACTGCATGGGATCCAGGATTCCCGAAGAGGGAACATACATGGCAAAGTTTCCTCCGGCGTAGGGTTCAATCGCTTCGATCTCTTCCCGGGTCTCCAACATGCGGATTCCCTTCACACCATTAATCTCACCGTTCTTCCTGAACTTCAATATGTTCTCCCGGTCGTGGTCGGTAAATCCCACGACCAGCTTTCCTGTCCTTTTGAAGGGAACATGGAGCTGGGATGAGACCAGATCGAACTCCTCGTTGCCCTCCACTGCGCAGACTGCTTTCAGGCTGCCCGGCTTATACGTGAAACCGGCATGCAGCATCCCGGTATTTCGGCAGGAATTACCTGTGGCTACATCCAGCTCTTTTTCCAGGACCGCTATTTTCAGTTTCCACCTGGACAACTCACGGGCGACGGCACACCCGACAACGCCTGCACCGATCACTGCGACATCATAAATCATCTGTTTCCTCCGTTTGTCGATCATGAGCCTGACGAAATATTGCTTACAATATTTATATCCCATTCATCATGAGAAGACAAGTATGTCTGATCCGCAATGAGCCTTCCGCTGAAAGACAAAACAGCACGCAGACTGGATTCGTGCGGAATACGGCGCATTTTTATGCGTTCCGTACGACGACTTCTCTGTCTGTGTGCTGCTCTTATCTCTCAGGAATTCAGTTCAGTATCATATCAGGCTCACGATCACGGCTTGATAATTAAATCCGCACCGGTCATCTTCTCAACGATTACATACATATTCGTTACGGAACCGACTGCCAGTTTCTCTGTCAGACCATAGAAATTCAGGCAGGTGCCGCATGTCAGGATCTCTACGCCCTGACTCTCCATTTCTTTCAGGTCATTAAGTGTCGGGGACTCTTCCGTTGACAGTTTTGCGCCGCCATTGTAGAAGAGAATGGTCGTCGGCAGCTCTTCCTGCTGAGAGAGTGCATAGATAAAGCTCTTCATCAAGGCTGCGCCGAGCTCGTCAGATCCACCGCCCATAACGTTAGAAGAGATGACGGCTACGATATTCTTTTTCTTTTTCGGTGTGACCGGGCAGAACGCGTCAGCTTCCGACTCCTCGACACTCGCGGCCTCTCCCACTTCGATCTTTACCACATAGTGCCTGTCATCGATCTTCTCTGTGCTGGATGCAAATCCCTTGCTTGCTGCAAGCTTGCCGAGATTCTCCACAGATGTCTCATTGTCAACATGCGTTTCGATGATCCCGGCACCGCTCAGAGAATTGATGGCTTTGATCGTCTTTACTACCGGAATGGGGCAGACATCTCCAAGTGCATTTACAGTTATACTCATTATAATGTTCCTCCTGTTTGGATTTATTTGCAGATTTCCCACATGTTAATCATGATCATGACTGCTTGTGAATAACATGTAAGGAACTTCTATTTTCAGCATTGTCAGGGATCCGCTAAAGCCAGTTCTCTCACAGCGGCAACGGCTTCATCCACTTCCTCCTCCGTGTTGAACCAGGAGAAACTGAATCGGACAGCTCCCTGCTCCTGCGTTCCCAGTGCGCGATGCATCCGCGGGGCGCAATGCGCTCCGGGCCGTGTGGCGATATCATAGTCCTCCGCGAGCGCGTCTGATACGGCACCTGAATCGTAGTCCCGGATATTCAGAGAGACAATAGCCGTCCGCTGATCCGTCGAAAAATCCCCATAGACCTTTACTCCCTCGATGCAGCTCACCCCTTCATGGAATCTTCTCATGAGAGCGATCTCTCTCTCGTGGATCCGCTCCACACCGGTATCCGAGATAAAGTCCAGCGCTGCTGAGAGCCCGGCGATCCCGTGTCCGTTCATCGTTCCGGCTTCCAGACGTGCGGGATACTCTTCAGGCTGGGTCGGGAGATAAGACTGAACACCGCTGCCGCCCACCTTGAACGGACGGATCTCCACTCCTTTCCGAATGCAGAGGCCGCCTGTTCCCTGAGGACCGAAGAGCCCCTTGTGACCGGTAAAGCACAGCACATCTATTCCCATGTCTTCCATATTGATCGGAATACAGCCGGCAGTCTGCGAAGCATCCACGACCAGAAGAATCCCGTTTTCGCGTGTAAAACGTCCGATGCGCGCAAGGTCCAGCATGTTTCCTGTGAGATTGGAGGCATGTGTGCAGACCACCGCCCGTGTTCCGCGATTGAGCAGACGCTCAAAATCCGCGTAATCGATATTCCCATTCCGGTCTGCCGGAAGGAAATCCAGCGAGACCCCCTGCGTATCTCTCAGACGATAAAGCGGCCGCAGCACGGAATTGTGTTCAAGATCCGTGCTGATAATATGATCCCCGGGAGAAAACAGTCCGCTGATAACGATGTTCAAAGCCTCGGTCGAGTTGGATGTGAAGATCACATGGTCCGGACGCGGGCAGCCAAAAAGAGCTGCCGTCTTGCAGCGGGCCTCATAGATACTCATGGCGGCAGTCAGCGAACGGGCATGTGTTCCTCTCGAAGAGTTGCCCATCGTCTGCATCGCCGACACGACGGCATCAAGGACCTGCTGAGGTTTCCTGAGCGTGGTCGCCGCATTATCCAGATAAATCACAACGTGTCACCTTGCCTTTCCGACCTCTTTAATGAACATATACCGCCTCAGCCTTTCCGAACCTTCCTGGCCGCCAGAGCCGCGCCGATCGCGCCGGCATAACGCCCGTTCTCACAGGAGATGATCTCACGCTTTAAGACCTCACTCAGCGCTTTGAGAATATAATCACACTGGCACAGACCACCCGTCAGACAGATCGTATCGGCAAATTCCAGGTGGCTGGCCTGGGACGACACCTTCCTGACGATGGAATCAACAACGGCAAATGCAATATTTTCCCGGCTCTCCCCGCGTCCGATCAGGCTGATGACTTCCGATTCGGCAAATACGGTGCACATCGAGCTGATGGACACACCGCTCCCCTGTGCAGCCAGATCGCACATGGTATCGGGCCGAAGCCCCATCGTGTTGGCCATGACTTCCAGAAAACGGCCGGTCCCGGCGGAGCATTTGTCATTCATTACAAAATCCATGACCCTGCCATTTACCACCCGGATGATTTTCGTGTCCTGTCCGCCGATGTCGATGACCGTCAGATTCTCGGCATCGTGCAGCTTTATGGCTCCCTGTGCATGACAGGTGATCTCCGTCACGGTCTTATCCGAGAAGGGGACCGCCACTCTTCCGTACCCGGTAGCGACCACCGGGCACACGGCCGTATCGTAACCTTCTTCAAGCAGATGTTTCCTGACTGCTTCCGCCGTGTCCACACTGCTCCAGCCGGTCGGCTGAACGGCTACCAGGACCGGTTCATCATTTTCATCCAGGACCGCCGTCTTGGTGCTTGTCGAGCCGATATCTATCCCAATATAATACTGCATGATCGTCCTCCTGAGGCAGAGTCTCCTGTGGTAAAGTTACGCTGCCGCGCGGATGGATCCGCGCGACAGCTCCTTATGTCAGCAAAAGCGATTCCGCCCGGGCATAATCTGGCACGGCATTCCCACAATACTGTGGTATTCCGCGTCACTTTTCTCCAGATAGGCGCGTACTGCGTCGATATGCTCCTCTTTCACGAGAAGAGACATACCGCAGGAAAGTTCCCCCTGAATCGAGCGGGGGGTCGGGGCGATCCTGGCAGGCAGGCCTTCCTTTTTCAGCAGCTCCTGCAGCGCCAGCCCCTGCGTGTAGTTCGCAAAAAGAATATAATAATTCGTCTCACACTCCGCCATATTACCCGAGCATCTCCACAAAGGCTCCTATACGTGTACGAAGCTGCTCTGCGTCGGTATCCGTATAATCGGTCTCGATGCCAAGGACCGGGATTCCGGCTTCCTTGAGTGCCTTCTCAACTTCATATCCCTCTGTGTCATAGAGACAGCAGAACTTCAGATTCACGTCGATAACGCCGTCTGCCTTGTACTCTTTTGCCAGGCGGATAATATCATCGATACGTCCGGTGTTCGGAGTGAAACATGCACAATTGTTCTTCATATAACGCTCGGAAAGAGCACGGAACTGGCCTTCCAGAGTTGTCTGTGTCTCATCGACCGGATTTTCGAAGTAACGCGTTCCTGTACACATCTCCTCGCAGACGACGGCTGCGCCGCTCGTCTCGATGATATGATGCAGTTTCCAGTTCGGAATAGCGAGCGGTGTACCTGTTAAAAGAATGCGCTTTGTGCCGGCCGGGAATACGGAGACTCCGTTCTTAATGCGCTCATCAAGCTCATCCGCCAGCTTGTCGCACATCTGTGCACAGCGTGTCGGATCATCAAAGAAAGCGATCTGCGTCATGAGCAGGCGGTCCTTTCCGCTGATCGGAATGACATCTCCCCTGGTGGCAGCAAAGACGCGGGCCATCGCTCTGCGCTTGTTATTGATCGTCTTGATGGCTTCGTTCAGATTCTCCACGGTGATCTTATTTCCGGTAAACTCCTCAACGACTTTCGCGAAATCAGCAATCTCTTCCGCCCACTTCTGAATATCCTTCTCGCGCTTCATCTGCGGGATATCCATGATATACATCGGAACTTCCTTTCCCAGGATCTCCCATGCCTTCTTCTTGCCGTCACAGGTCGTCTCGCCTACATACATGTCAGCAATGCAGAAGAATGGACATGTCTTGTCAAGTCGGGCACCGACAGAAGCCTTGATCAGGGGACATGTGGACTTCGGCAGCACTTTCTCTCCGCCGGGTACCCAGAACTGGGAGCCGCCGCAGAGACCTGTCACGATACCGTTGGCCGCAATGACGACTTCATCCGGAACATATACACAAAATGTACCAAATACTTTCTGGCCGTTTTTCTGTGCTTCGATCAGCTCGGCCGGACGGATCCCGTGAATTTCGGAAACGACAAAATCCCAGAATCCCATTCCTTCCGGACGATTCTCCTGTGACAGATAAACATCTCCGAACGCGGTCGGCAGCACCTGGCACAGCTGATCATGAGTATCCAGATCCATACCCAGATTTTTCCACATTTCTACATAGTTAGACATACAATTGCCTCCTTTTCTCAGTGTGAGCCTGCCCTTTACGGACAGGCTCTCACTTTTTTCTCGTTCAATCTTTTTCAGGCCTGTGCCATGACAGTTCATGCACCCGGTCCCGAAACATTTATTTCATTATAACTATGTATGAATGGGCGGACAAATTACTATTTCTTACTAATAATCCCATTTATAGAAAAAATCTATATTTGAAAACACATATCTGTCATCTGTATCTTTTCGGTACACTTGATAATTGACATTCTGCAGCCGACGCATGATACTTATCTATAGTATATTAAGAAAGGACTCCTTGCCATGCATCTTCTGATCAACTTTATTTTAGCCCTCCTTCTGGACTCCGCAGGCTTCGTCATGTATGTGTATTTCTTTTCAATCGGCTACGGTCTCTCCGTCGCCGGCCTGTCCGCTGCCATGCTGATCATGTTCAGAAATGACCTCCTGCCGGCCCATGTGATCATGTGCCTTATGCTGATCATTTACGGTCTCAGACTGGCGGGTTACCTGCTGATCAGAGAACTGAAGAACGCTAACTATAAGAAGCTTCTGAAAGCGGAATCCAAGTCAAATGTTCCTGTGGGCGTAAAGTTCTGCATCTGGATTGCCTGTGCTCTTCTCTTTCTCGGACAGACATCCCCGATTCTCTTCCGCATGGAAGCGGGCAAAGGCTTTGACCCCTTCTCCGTCATCGGCATACTCCTCATGGCAGTCGGCATTCTTCTCGAGATCGCGGCTGACTGGCAGAAAAATCAAGCCAAGAAAAAGGATGCCCATATGTTCGTTTCGACCGGTCTCTACAGTTTTGTGAGATGCCCCAACTATCTGGGAGAATTGCTTCTCTGGACGGGCGTATTTGTCTCCGGTCTGAATGTTTATCACACAGCTCTCGAGTGGATCATTGCCCTTCTCGGCTACATCGGAATTATTTATGTCATGTTCAGCGGCGCGAGAAGACTGGAACTTCGCCAGGACAAAAACTACGGCAGCATTCCGGCCTATCGGGACTATGTGAAGACTACCCCGATCCTGCTTCCGTTCGTGCCTCTCTACAGTGTAAAAAAATACTCCTGGCTGAAAGCCTGATCAAAAGTCCGGTGCTGCCGCCAGATGCTTTATAAGATCGCAGTGTCTGTGTAGGGTATCGCGCACGTATCCTCCATCTCATCGACAAGATTCCCAAGCCCGCTGCCGAGAATGATCGCGATGGCGGGTTTTCTTTCTGTCTGTGTGCGAAGATAGTCGACGGACTGCATCACTTCATCATAAAGCATACTATCTAATCCTTCCTAATACATAAGTTATTAACTAAAACTTCCCATACTATAGTGTTTTAGTGCGCCTCATCGAAATATTGCTGCGCAGGGACGCTCCCGCTCGGT
>CAMNDN010000062.1:0-11190 GCA_946535445.1 uncultured Lachnospiraceae bacterium | reverse complement strand
ATCGGAAAAATGACCGGTGGTGCTGTCAGTCAGGATATGGTAAAAGGCATGGTCAAAGTTGTGAACGGGCATTTCTGGAGTGGAATGAAGGATGTAATAAGCGGATATTTCCGAAACGGACGACAGAATAAGGCTTATGAAAAGAGTCTGAAGAAACAGTAAGGAGGAAATAGAATGGGTTTTTGGAACAGTTTTGCTGAAAAACATCCCGGGGCAGCAAAATGGATCCGTGAGGGAGGACTATTTGTCATCGTCAGCAACCTGATCACAGTCTTTAAATATGTTATGCTCCAGTTCCTCCCCGCAGCGTTCGCATCCCTGCCGAAAATTGATTTCGGATTTCCGGGAATTGATGTGACCCTGTTCGGAGAGACTTTCAAGTGGAATATTATCGGTTATGACGCAGCCCATGGCGGACTCCCTTACTTCTGTGCCTACATGGTTGCTATGATCATCGGGGAGGCTGTAAACTTTCCGATTCAGAGAAATGTTGTTTTCCGCAGCAAGGGGAATGTGCTTTACCAGATCATGTGGTATGTGATCGCATTCTGCATCGTCACCTGTATTGTGAATTCAATCAACTGTATCTGGGTCGCTGTCGCAGGCAAGTTCGTGCCCAGTGCGGTCTACAATATCGGGACGACCCTTCTGAACGGCGGTGTCTCCATGGTCGTATTTTTCATTGTCAACAAGATCATTTTCCCGGAAGGAGAACCGGAAAAAAAGTAGAGATCTGTTCGTGACAGATTTCGGACCTTTTATGCCGGAAAAGGCACGGTATCAGCCGACGTGTTATTCTGGAATTGATTTACAGTGCATCACCTCTTTCGTGTAAGGATCCACGGAGAGGAAAAATATAAACAAGGGAGGGAAATATATGTTATCTATCAACATGGATGATGTCATGAATGTCATCTCTTCGATTATGTCCCTGCTGATCGCAGCAGCAGTTCTCCTCGTCGCTTTTATCATCGTTATGATTCTGGCGGGAAAAATTGCGAAGCCGACCAGGGGAAAGGTCAGAGGAGCTGCAGCGATTGCACTTCTCGCAGGACTCTGCGTTATCGTGAACATGATCTGTACAGGACCGATGAGCACGATGCTTGACCTGATCAGCGGATCCGGTACGATTACCGACGAGACATCAGCCGAAGCGCAGGATCTTGCGGTCGAGATCGGTGAGGAAGGAATTGTCCTTCTGAACAACGACGACAATCTTCTTCCGCTTGCAGGCGGAACCAAACTGAATGTTTTCGGCTGGGCTTCCACGAGCCCGATTCTTGGCGGTGCCGGTTCAGGTGCTCTGAATGATGCATATCCTACAACGGATATTCTTACCAGCCTTGCGGATGCCGGAATCGAGACCAACTCCGAACTGACATCCTTCTACACAGAGTATAAGGCTGATCGACCGGTGGTCGGTATGTGGTCACAGGACTGGACGCTTCCGGAGCCGAATGTCTCTGCATACTCGGATGATCTCATTGCCAATGCCAAAGCATTCTCTGACACAGCTATGATCGTCATTTCCCGCTCCGGCGGTGAAGGAGCTGACCTTCCGGCGGATATGAACGCTGTTATCGACGGTTCCTATCAGGATGGCACGACTTACACGGCAGGCACGTATGACGACTCTCTCAACGAAGGAAATGACTGGGATGAGGGCGACCACTATCTGCAGCTCTCCAACAGAGAGGAAGAGATGGTAGACCTTGTTTGCAGTAACTTTGATAATGTAGTTCTTGTTTACAACGGCGCGAACGCATTCGAGCTCGGTTTCGTAGAAGATCATCCGCAGATCAAATCCGTTCTATGGTCTGCCGGCCAGGGACATGTAGGTATGAAAGCACTCGGAAAGATCATGAGCGGTGAAGTCAATCCGTCCGGTAAGATGATCGATACATATGTATATGATCTCAAGGCAACACCGTGGTGGAACAACTTCGGTGATTTCAACTACACCAACATGAAAGAGTTCGAGTATACGTCTGTTGGTTTCACAGGCACAGAATCCACAGCGGTTCCCAGTTTCGTGAACTATGTGGAAGGCATCTATGTAGGTTACCGCTTCTATGAGACAGCCGCGGCGGAGGGCTTTATCGATTATGACAAGGTCGTACAATATCCGTTCGGTTACGGTATGTCCTATACAACATTTGAGCAGAAGATGGGTGACATCAAAGAAGCAGACGGTCAGATCAGTATTGACGTTGAAGTGACAAATACCGGCGACGTTGCAGGTAAGGATGTCGTAGAAGTTTACTACAATCCGCCCTATACGAACGGCGGTATCGAGAAGGCTTCTGCAAATCTCATCGGTTTTGAGAAGACAAGCCTTCTGGATCCGGGCGCTTCAGAGACGGTCACAGTTACATTTGCAGTAGAAGACATGGCTTCTTATGATTCAAAAGAACTCGGCGGGTATGTTCTTGAGCAGGGTGATTACATTATCTCCATCAATTCCGATGCCCATAACATTATTGACAGCAAGACCTATACAGTAGCTGAGAGAGTTGATTATGTCGGCGACAATAAGAGAGAGAGCGATTTGATCACAGCCACAAATCAGTTCGATTATGCAGAAGGCAATATCGAATATCTCTCCCGTGCAGATAAGTTCGCGAACTATGATAAAGCAACAGCTGCTCCTGCTTCCATGGAGATGGCAGAGGATGCCAAGGCGAACTTCTATAACATCAGCAACTATCTGACAGCTGAGGCAACTGCCCTCGACGAGGATCCGGATGCCGGTGAGATCACAACGGGTGCTTCCAACGGTCTTAAGCTGAAAGACATGGTCGGTCTTGAGAAGGATGATCCGCAGTGGGATACCTTCATGGATCAGCTCACCCTCGATGATATGAACGCAGTCATCTCTCTGGGCGGCTATCAGACCAATTCCATTGAATCTGTCGGAAAGGTCCGAACCAACGACTGCGACGGTCCGGCTTCCATCAACAATAACTTCACGGGTGTCGGCTCGATCGGATTCCCGGTAGGTGTCGTAGTAGCGGCTACGTGGAATAAGGAACTTGCTCATGCATTCGGCGATTCCATCGGTAAGATGGCGAACGAGATGGATGTTTCCGGTTGGTATGCACCGGCTATGAATAACCACAGAACGGCATTTGCGGGACGTAACTTCGAGTATTATTCTGAAGATGGTCTGCTCTCCGGCTGGATTGCAGCCGAGGCTGTCAAGGGTTCTCAGGAGAACGGCGTTTACGCTTACATGAAGCACTTTGCACTGAACGATCAGGAACAGAACAGATGCGATATGGTCTGCACATGGTCCAATGAGCAGGCAATCCGTGAGATTTACCTGAAGCCGTTCGAGATGTGCGTTAAGGATGCTGACTGCCTCGCAGTTATGTCTTCCTTCAACTACATCGGCAACCGCTGGGCAGGCGGCAGCAGCTCGCTCTGCAAGACTGTTCTTCGCGATGAGTGGGGATTCAAGGGCTTTGTAGAGACTGACTACTTTGGTGTATATGGCTATATGAGCTCTGACCAGGCGATTCGTAACGGTACGGATCTTATGCTGGTCAACTATCCGACAGCTACCAACGATGTACAGTTCCGTGAGACCAACGGTGCTAAGAAGGCTATGAGAGATTCGGCTAAGAACATTCTCTATGTCGTAGCCAACAGCCGTGCTTACTATCCGGAAAATCTCAGCGAAGGTATGGCTTCCTGGAAGGTCATGATGTATGTTGCTGACGCAGTCGTCGCGGCACTCTGTGTACTGATCGCAGTGAAGTCTTTCGGAAAGAAGAAGAGTAAATAAAAGCCGAACAGGGAAAAAATTGTAAACGGCACAAAAAAGGATCCGGCCATGAGGCCGGATCTTTTTAAACCATAATATTACTTATTTGGAAGCAAGAATTGTTTTTTCGCCTTCCGGATCAACAACAGATGTACAGAAACCGCAGCGAACAGCCTCGATCGGAATTTCGTTCTTGCAGAACGGGCAGGTCTTTGTTGTCGGAGCTTCCGGAGCTGCTTCTTCCTTCTTGGTCATGGAAGCTGCCTTATTGAAAGCTTTAATCATCATAAAGATGCAGAACGCAACGATAAGGAAGTTGATGACTTTCGTGATGAACACACCGTAATTCAGTGTGGATGCACCGGCTTCCTGGGCTGCAGCGAGTGTTGCGTATGTATTTCCGTCGAGAGCGACGAACCAGTTATCGAAGTTGATGCCACCGGTGATCATGGTGATGAGCGGCATCAGGATGTCGTCGACTACGGAGCTTACGATGCTGCCGAACGCACCGCCGATGATAACACCGACTGCCATATCAAGCACGTTTCCGCGCATGATAAACTCTTTAAATTCTGCTACAAGGCCTTTCTTTTCCATATAGTACCTCCTCAATAATGAAAACTTTTTCTGACAGTTCCGTGAATCTCTTTTATCCTGCACCGTATGTTCAGGAACATAACAGCTTTTTAAGAAAAAATGCCACGTAAAAACCGCCATCTACCATTTAAGCACGAATGAGATAACAAAACAATAATAATTTAAGAATTCTGCATTGTTACCAAAACGCTATGTGAATCTTATTTGCGATTTCGAAGAAGTTCTTCCGAGTCAAGGATGACTGTGAACGGTCCCTCATTTACAAGAGAAACTTTCATATAAGCGCCGAAAACACCTTCCCCGGTATCCGGGAAGCGTTCCCGGACTCTTGACAGAATATATCGGTAGAGTCTTTCTGCGTGATCCGGCGCGCCGGCTTTAATGAAGGAAGGGCGGTTGCCTTTTCGACAGTCTGCGTATAAAGTGAACTGAGAGATGATCAGGAGGCTGCCGCCTACCGACTCAAGATTCAGATTGGTCTTGCCTTCGGAGTCCTCGAACACACGCAGGCCGAGCATTTTCTTTACCATGGCGTCTGCTGTGCTCTCGTCGTCGGAATCTGAAATTCCGACAAGGACAAGGAAACCCTTTCCGATTTTTCCGACAGTTTCTCCTTCAACATCTACCTGTGCGCTGCTGACGCACTGTATTACAAATCTCATAATATGGTTCTCCTGTTCATGGTATTAGACCTGTTATTTTGCCGACTTTGCGTGTATAATAGTAATACCTTCTTCCGGTTCCGAAAGAGTATCTTCGCATGAGCGTAAGGTATGGCCGGCATTTAGTGCGAATATGATGAGGACAAAGCTAAAATTGCGCGGCCGCCGGAAGATTTCTTTTGAGATAAACTGTTCCGTCTGTCACATCTTTCCACATGAATTCTCCGCTTTCCCAGGTCATATAACTGTGTCTGCTTCCGTCTTTCGGTATGGAGACAGAGCCCGGATTGAGATAAAGGAAATCTTCGTGTTCATTGCATGCAGGAACGTGTGTATGTCCGCAAAGTAGAATATCTCCCTTTTTTAAAGGCGGAGGAGCAGCCTCGCAGGCGTGATGCCCGTGCGTGGCGTATACGGTCTCATCTCCGAGAAGTAAGACTGCATAATCCGCCATTATGGGAAACCGGAGTACCATCTGGTCCACTTCGGTGTCACAGTTGCCTCTGACACATAAAAGAAGTTCATTTAGAGGGTTCAGCATATCAATCACTTTTTTCGGAGCGTAATCACGCGGCAGGTCATTTCTGGGACCGTGATAAAGAATATCTCCGAGAAGTAAGACCCGATCGGGGTCTTCGATGTGTATTCGCTGAACAAGTTTATCACAGTAATATGCGGATCCGTGAATATCCGAGGCTATCAGTATTTTTTTCATATAATATCTCCTGTCTGCTTTTTCGGGCATTATCATGATATCATGTTTCTGAACGGGAGAGGAATTATTTTCACGTTTTGGCGCTTGCACTTAGAAAGAGACACTGCTAATATTTATACTTGTAATTTACAGGATATCACAGAAACAGATTTTCGGATGAGAGAGAGGGAGTTATATGGATGAAAGACAGAAAGCAAAGCTGACCGAGGAGTATATGCCTCTGGCCATGAAAATCGCTGCGGAAATGGACGACGGTACCATACCGATCGAGGACCTCACGCAGGAAGCTTTTGTAGGCCTTGTGGCAGGCCTTCATATTCTCTCGCAATATGAAGAAAAACTGGAAGGGATTTCTCTTGGAAGTACCCTTGAGAGGGCGATCCGGGAACAGATCCTGATTGCGCAGGAGGAACAGAAAGCGCTCGCAAAACGTGATGACCAGCTGCTTGTACAGGTAGAGCTGCTGAATCGCAGCATTAATGCCCTGACAGAGTCGCTCGGAACGAAGCCGACGATCGATGAAGTTGCAAATGACATGGGCGTTCCTCAGGATACTGTCATTGAGATCCTGAAGTTGATGGGCGAGACGCTTCCGGAAGGAGATGCTTACAAGGAAAATCGGGAATACTGGGCGGATAATCCCGCACTGAGGAAGTTCATGGAGTAAATAAGATAGGCTGTTGCGCCAGGCAGTGTCACCACTGAATATATGAGACATTTGCAAATAACGTCTGTTATATTCAGTGGTGGCGGCAGGTCCCGGTACGACAGCCTTTTTGTTATGCCATTTCCAGAACGACGACCTGATAGCCGTCGAGATGAATTGTGTTTTCCGAGAAGCTGGGATCAGCGGTGTTGGTCAGTACCAGTTTTTTAACTTCTCCGGGGAGCGGAAGAATGGCAGGAGCATTCTGGTAGTTGGCCATGATGAGAAGCGTCTGATCGCTGCTCTTTCGGTAATAAGCCATGACATTATGCATCTCTTCAAGATATGGTACAAAGTCTCCGTAAGTCAGTGTATCCTTGTATTCGTCACTCTTTCTCAGACGGGTAAGGGTACGATAATAGCAGAATACGGAGTCAGGATCCTTTTTCTCGTCTTCAAGGTTGATTTCGGTGTGATTCGGATTAACGCGGAGCCAGGGAGTTCCTGTTGTGAATCCTGCATTTTCCGATGAATCCCACTGGAAAGGTGTTCTTGCGTTGTCCCGTCCGTATTTTTCAATCATGTGAAGTGCATCCGCATCCGAGATGCCCTGAGATCTGGCCACTTTATAGGAATCGATCGATGAAATATCGTCTACTTCCTCAATGGAGGAAATCTGAAGATTCTCCATCCCGAGTTCCTGACCCTGATAGATCCAGGGAAGACCCTTGATCAGGAAGTAAACGGTGGCCAGCATCTTTTTGGAGACAACTGACTGATCCCCTTCCGGAATATAACGTGATACACCGCGGGGTTCATCGTGGTTCTCGATAATGTTCGAGACAAAACCGATGTCATTGAATTTTTTCTGTGCACTGAAGACGCAGGCTTTATAGTCATCCGGCGTGATATCCACATTATCCTGCCAGCCTTTTCTGCTCTGTCCGAAAATGGTCTCGGAAAAGTCGAACATGGAGCTGAAGTAGCCGTTGCTGCCGATAAAGGCCGGAAGTTCTTCATCTTTCTGATTGAATACCTCACCTACAGTAAAGGCATTGTGGGGCTTAAAGCATCGGTCACGCATCTCACCCAGAAATTCCCCGATTCCTCTGGCATCCTCCAGCATGTGGGTGCAGGCTGCCATATTGTCGTCACGGTCCGCCGGATAATTTCTGAACGGCAGTGCCTTTTTAATGTTTATGATGGCGTCCAGACGGAAGCCGTCGAGACCTTTGTCAAGCCACCAGTTGATCATTTTGTATATATCTTCACGCAGTTCCGGATTTTCCCAGTTCAGGTCCGGCTGTTTTTTATGGAACAGATGGAGATAGTAGATGTCGTCATGTCCCGGCAATTTGTCCCATACGGATCCTCCGAAATAAGACCTCCAGTTACAGAGGGTGGAAGGGTCATCTGTATGTTCAAGGTAAAAGTATTTTCCGTATTTGCCGTCAGGATCCTCTGCGGCTTTTTTGAACCAGTCGTGTTCATCGGAACAGTGATTGACGACAAGGTCCATCAGAATGTGCATGTCCCTTTTATGAGCCTGTCTCAGAAGTTCATCCATATCGTCCATGGTACCGAATCTGGGATCGATATTGTAGTAATCCGCTATATCATATCCCTGATCTGCGAGAGGGGACGTGTAGATCGGACTCAGCCAGATAATATCGACATTCAGATCCTTCAGGTAATCCAGTTTACTTATAATGCCTTTCAGATCACCGATGCCGTCTCCGTTACTGTCACAGAAGCTTTTCGGATAGATCTGGTATGCTATCTTTTCATGCCACCATTGTTTCATCATAATTTAATCTCTTTTCTTATATAGTATTGGCTGTATTACTGCATCCGGTATTCCAGAGGCTTCTTTCCGGTCGCGCGCTTGAAAGTCTGAATGAAATGCCCGATATTTCCGAATCCGCAGGTATATGCAATTTCGAGCACGGGCATGTCAGTCGTTTTAAGCAGTTTCATAGCGTGACGTATGCGGATATCGTTGATATAGTCAACGCAGGTCCTGCCGATCGTTTTCCTGAAAAAACGGCTGAAATACTGCTCGTTCAGGTTCATGAGCTGTGCCAGATCCCTGATATAGATTTTATTCCCATAGTTCTCTTCTATATAGGAAAGAACTGTTTTCAGGGCCTCCACCTTTGGATCAGGGACATAAGTCGACGAAGTCAGCAGTCCGTTATCCGACAGTGAGGAGATGAGCAGCATCATGAGAGCCTTGCACCTCAGCTGATCGGAGGAGCCGGACAGATTGAACTGGTCGTCGCGTCTGTCATCTGCTTTTTTGAATATTTTCGCGATCTGTCTGTACAATCGGTCAAATTCCTCAAAGACCGCCATGTCCGGCCGAATAAACTTCGGCAGTGTAAGGTTGCCGTGAATGAGCGGTTCGATCAGGTTCTGCTCGGAAGAATCAATATTTCTGGTTGAGAGCATGGACGGACTGAAAAGGAGAGCGGATTCTTTGTAGTACGATTCTGCGGTGATGGAATGGATCATCCCGCTTTCAACAAAGACATAACACTCATCCGCTATCACTGTATTTGCCATGTTGATCGAGAGGGCAAATGTTCCTTTCTCGAAATGCAGCAATTCTGTTGAACCATGCCAGTGGGCTTTGGTATCGAACCGCATGGCGTCGTCTTTTTCCGAATCGGCAAAATACATGGAGCAGGGAAAGGACGCATATCCCTGCTGACGGATCTCTTCCGTCGCTTCAGAACTATTTGCAGGTATATTCGTATTCATCAGTGAAGAATGACTCTTGCCTCGTAAGGCTGAAGGATGCCTGCCTTGTGGTCTTTGTAATTCGAAATCAGCTCTTCGCCTTTAAGACTGTCGAAAAGCGTACATTCCTGCTCTTTATCTGTCCAGTTCGCAGCTACGGTAAGGACCTTTCCGTCCATCTCGCGCTCATATGCATAGATGACTTCGCTGTTTTCAAGAAGCGGTCTGAAAGTGCCGTAGACAATGATCGGAGTTGTATGCCGCAGGGTGATCAGCTTCTGATAGTAATAGAAGACGGAATCCGGATCCGCCAGGGCAGCCTCGGCGTTTATCTCCTTATAATTCGGATTTACTTTTATCCAGGGGGTACCCGCTGTGAATCCGGCATTCGGACCGGCATTCCATTGTACCGGAGTCCTTGCGTTATCACGGCCAATGGTGTCAAAGCACTTGAGCATCGTCTCCCTATCCACCAATTTGTGGTCGACGACATACTGCTTATAGGCATTGATCTCCTCAATATCCCTGCAATCGTCAAGAGACTCAAAGTGAGTGTTGGTCATGCCGAATTCTTCACCCTGATAGATGTAGGGAGTGCCTTTCTGCATGTGAAGGACGGTGGCCAGCATTTTGGCGGATATCACGCGCCACTCTTTCGAATCATTTCCGAAACGGGAGACTGCTCTCGGCTGGTCGTGATTGTCCCAGTAGAGACTGCCCCAGGCTTTTCCTTCCAATTCTGTCTGCCATTTGTTGAGAATGCCGCGGACATACGTGAGTCTGGGCGGATTGACCGTCCATTTTCCGATGACAGATTCTGAATTGGAGCTGCCGTCAGTGTGTTCAAAGTGGAAGACCATATTCAGCTCGGTGCCTTCGTTATTTGCATATCTTTTGGCCTCATCGACCGTTACGCCGGCTGCCTCACCTACCGTCATGATGTCGTAGCGGGAGAGTACGCGGCGGTTCATTTCCTGAAGGAACTCATGGACACGGGGACCGTTGCAGACGTAGGGGTTGGCATTGCCGTAGACTCCGTCAAAGACTTCACCGTCCGGATAAGCAGGATCCTTGCTGATCATGGAGATGACATCCATGCGGAAACCGTCTATTCCCTTGTCGCACCACCAGGTCATCATATCATACACCTCATCGCGTACCTTCGGATTTTCCCAGTTTAGATCCGGCTGTTTTTCGGAGAAAAGATGCAGATAATACTGGCCTGTGGTCTCGTCATATTTCCAGGCGGATCCGCTGAAGTTGGATTCCCAGTTATTGGGTTCGTGTCCGTCTTTGGGATCTTTCCAGATATAGTAGTCACGATAAGGATTATCTTTTGACTTCCGGCTTTCGATGAACCATTTATGTTCGTCTGAACTGTGGTTCACGACGAGATCCATGACGATTCTGATTCCTCTGTCGTGGGCGGCCTTCAGCATGCGGTCAAAATCTTCCATGGTCCCGAATTCGGTCATGATATCGCGGTAGTCGGAAATGTCATAACCATTGTCATCGTTGGGTGATTTGTAGACCGGTGACAGCCAGATGACATCGATGCCGAGCTTTTTAAGATAGTCGAGACGTTCCGTGATTCCGTTCAGATCTCCTATTCCGTCACCGTTGCTGTCCTGAAATGAGCGTGGATAGATCTGATAGATGACAGCTTCCTTCCACCAGGCACGGGTTTCGTTATTCATTGGTCGAACCTCCTTAAATGAAAAAATGATGAACTTTCGTAATTTTGTGATAAAAGATTGCTTTAAGTCTGCATCTACAGGACTTAATTGTTGTTTTTATGATTCCATTATAGTGAACAATGTTCGGATATGTCTAACTGTAATTTGTCAATAAATTATGGAAATATGACTTTTTATATGTCGTTGGAATCTTGCTCATGGATGAAAAGCAGTAATTTTCCGCCATAAATTTACCAAAATGAGTTGAAAAACGGACTGAAAATATTACCAAATCGAGTATTTGATATTTGTGTGAAATGTTCAAAGAATTACTTTGCTTCCGGCAAGTACGCATTCGTAACACAGGGATCCTGGATCGGTGCTAC
>CAMNDN010000061.1:0-11284 GCA_946535445.1 uncultured Lachnospiraceae bacterium | reverse complement strand
TTCAGTACCTCAGCAGTATAATGCGCCTCCCTCAGAAGCCGTGTCATATTTGCCTCCCCCGCATTCTGCACATCCCCCGTCATCAGGCAGTCGAAGTCACCGTACTTCAGGGCAAATGTTATGCACTGCCCGTTCTCATCCACCGGCGATGACTCCGCTTCGGGATCAGGACCCAGTATCGTAAAGATCACGGAGCGATCCGGATGGCCGGATCCGGAACCTTTCTCTTCGAACGAAAAGCTGTCTCCGCTCTTTACATATAGTGTTTCCATCCCGGCTTCCCGGCTGAGCTTTTCCATTTCCCTGTATGCTTCCCCTCGTTCCTTCAGATACGGCAGCACGAGCTTTCCGGCCTTTATAGCCGTCTCCCCGTCCCGTACCGCTTCGAGTATCTCGATGACTCCGCTCGTATGATCACTGTCCATATGGGTAACGAAGATATAGTCCAGGGTACCGATGCCCTCATATTTCAGAAAAGGCATGATCCGTTCCTTCCCGACATCATAGACGGTCGAGGAACCGCCGTCCACCAGTATATTCTGACCGCCGGGCATCTCCATGACACAGCAGTCTCCCTGCCCTATATCGAGAAAATGCAGGGAAAGGCCGCTCCTCACCCGGATCACGAGAACGGCAATCAACGGCACCGCGAACGGATAAAGCAGGAATCGGATCTTTCGGGTCCTCGTTCGTCCTGAAATGTATATAAATACGACAAGCAGTGCATAATATAGCACAATTCGTCCCACGCCCGGCCTTCCGACAATAAAATTGGCGTACGGAAGCATTCTGAAGAAATCCAGGACCTTCATGATCATCCTGAGCAGAAAGATCGCCGGACAGGAGAATATGCCTCCGGCTCCGCCGCCGAGCAGGGTTCCCAGCAGACCAAACAGCAGAATGAATGGCATGAGCGGTATCACGATCAGATTGATCAGCACGGAATATGTGGAAAACTCATAATAAGATCGGATAATGACAGGGAGAGTGAACAGAAACAGGAACAGGCCAAGCACCAGACTGCTGCGTTCCCGAAAAACCGTAATCACGCTGACTGCGGCAAAAGAAAGAATAAAACCGCTGTAATAGATATACAGAGGCTGCTCGATGACGATCAGGAGGGCTGCCAGCGCTATTGCCGTCGGAGGATCGTATGTCCTTCCGCAGAAAGAAGCTCCTCTCATGATGACGAACATGATCACGGCACGCACAGTTGCGACCGAAAGACCCGTGAAGACAGCGTACACCACAAGAAAAACGGCTGAGATCAGTCCTGCGCCGCGTTTTCTGTTTTTTCGAAAAAGCGGGATCAGAGCCAGCAGACGGTACATTCCCTCTCCGAACAGGGAAATATGGAGTCCCGAAATAGCCAGCATGTGGGATACGCCCCCCATGGAGAAAACGGCACGAATATCTTCGGACATAAGAGATTTGTCCCCCAGGATCATCGCGGAGATAAGGCCTGCAATATCTTCAGGAAAAGACATACGTATCCTTTTTTTCAGTGTTTCCCGAATGATCGCAAGCGTTTCCCGAAAGGGTTTTGCATGGGATGATATGACCGTTATTTCCGGTGATGACATGGTATAACCTACGCCCTGAAGTCGATAGTAAAATGCCTTGTCGAATTGTCCCGGATTCGTAGGACCTTCGATGCCCCGGAGCACGCCAACTGCACTGACCCGCACTCCGACCGCATAACGGACGGGTACCTTCAGTGTGATTTTAACATTACTGATTGCATAGTGTTGGGATTCGACAGACAGAACTGCCCGTCTGAGAATGAAATAAGAATAGTCTTCCTGTACTTCCGATCGCAGGACTTCGCCCGTGACAGATACGCTGCGGGGAACTTCCAGCAGACTGCTCACTGTATCTCTGTCTCGATACCCCCTCTCAGGAGGCAGGCCGAATAAAGTCAGAGCCGCGATGAACACGATACATAACAGGCACAGAAAGGCAAGGGGTCTTCTGGTCATGCTTATTCCGGCTTCATAAGATCATGCAGGACCGCCGCATACATGCAGAGGTCCTGTCATTCTTTATTCTTAAATATGTGACTTCCCACATGCCGTTCCCTGAGATTTCAACGTATAGTGAGAAGTTACGGTCAGGTATAGTCTCTCTCTTGAAACGGTTACTTGAATTCACGTACTGCTCCGTCCGCTGCCTTAAAGAAAAGAACAACTGTACCGGGACCAAGATGCACACCGATCGTTCCGCCGACCAGGAATGTTTCGATCCTGCCCTTCAGATTCGGGAAATTCTCTTCCACTTTCGCTTTCAGTTCTTTCGCCAGGTCTTCGTTCGTATGACTGATGAAGCATTTGCCGTCATAGGAAGTACCGTTCTCAGCCCGTTCTTTCATGATCTCTACGAGACGATTTACAGCTTTCTTTTTACCTCTTGTCTTTTCGGCGACGGTGAGCGAACCACTCTCGGTCAGCGTCACGAAAGGACAGATATTCAACATTTTCCCGATCACACCGGCTGCCGGCTTAACTCGGCCTCCCTTGATCAGGAATGTGAGATCCGTTGAAAGGACCCATGTATTATACTCCTGAAGATGGGCTTCAAGATAAGCCTGAGCCTCCTCAATCGATTTTCCTTCGTCTCTGAGGTCAGCAGCAACATCAACGACCATGCCGTAACCCGAGGAGCCGTTAAGCGAATCGACAATTACGATCTTCCGCTCCGGATACTTTTCCGAAAGCTCTGTCTGAGCCAGTTTCGCGGAATTGAGCGTGCCGGAAATTCCTGAAGAAAGTGTGATATGAAGAATATCTTTCCCCTGGCGCAAAAACTTCTCGAAGTGTTCAACATAAGCAGCCATACTGACCTGTGAACTGTGAGCTTCCTCGCCGGCGAGCATTCTCCGGAACAGTTCTTCCTGTGTGATCGTGACGCCGATATTATCTTCCATATCATCCTTGCCCACTATGATATGAAACGGAACTGTATAAATTTCTCTCTTTTCATACCTCTCATGACTCATATCTGCGGTCGAGCAGCAACTTACAATGTAATTTCCCATGTTGTATCTCCTCCTGCTTTTCGATTTTTATTCTTCCACCATACTGAAATCTGCCGTAAAGGGTTTTTTCAGGCTCAATCCGCTGCCGAACTTCACATCCGATTCACCGTTGACAGAGAACTGAACTGCCGAAACACTGCAATCCTCGACCAGGGAATTTACAATCGAGTAAATCGTGATCTCCGGGCTGACTGTCAGAACATTGGCCTGAAATGAAGAATCCAGATTGACATAGCAGATCCCGTCGGAATTGGTAATAGACAAAATATGCACATTCGGCGGGACCGTCGGATGGTTCCCACGCACCTTAGGGCCGGCGATCAGACGCTCAACGACCGCCCACTCCAAAGGCTTACTGCTGCTGTAATAGATGGAACGCGATTCTTTTTTCAGATGTTTTCCATCCTCAGAAGCATAATACAGGTTGATTGAAGCATGCTGGTAGGTATTGATCTGCCTTCCGGCATTCTCGATAAACGTATCCGAGGTCATCGCTCCGATTTCCTGTCCCTTCGAATCCGTAATCGGAACTCCTTCCACAGTAAAAATCACATTTCTGACCCCTTCCGTCTGCATAAGAGATCGCACGACGCCGGCCCGTACGAGGACCTCGCGGGGCTTTTCCATCTTCAGATAATTCTTCGAAAAATCTATGGTGACCGTTCCGTCCGTCACATTCCAGTTCCGGATCTCCGCATCATCGGTAAGAAGTTTTCTGTGATCTTTTTTGGAAGGTCCGCTGATGATGGCTTTAAGATACCCGTCGATCGACTCGTTTATATTCTTTCCGCTGTCTGTGAATTCCTCCGATTCAAGAGCCTCCTCTTCACTGTCAAGGCAGTAGATGACATTCGTTGTCACAGTTCTTTCGCTCCGGGAAGAAGCACAGCCAAAAAGCAGGCAGGCCATACCGATCAGATATATAATTATAAGCCTGTTTCCACGCATAAAGCTCCTTTTTCTTATTTCTGATGTTTCAGAGGGATTCGGACTTGGAAAGTAGTTCCCTCATTCTCCTTGCTGTTCACTTTAATAACGCCTCGATGAAGAGCGATCGCACTCCTTGCGATGGAAAGTCCCAGTCCTGTTCCCTCGATCGTCGTCGAATGGGATTTGTCGCCCCGGTAAAATCTCTCATAAATATGTTCCTGCTGATCTGCGGGAATTCCGACACCGCAGTCCGCTACCGTCACATAAAAATACTTGTGATCGACGGTCATGGAAACGCGTACCCAGCCATCTTCGACATTATACTTTATTCCGTTCTCGATCAGATTGGAAAATGCCAGGACCAGCTTACTCTCATCGACCTCTGCATAGACATCCGGCATCGGCTCCAGGATCAGCCTGATCCCGTTCTTGTCCGCAATTGGTTTCAGCCGCTTTATTATACCGCTGAAAATATCCGGGATATAACATTTTTCGATATTGAGCGTTGCCGCTTTCTTATCCAGACGGACCATGGACAGAAGATCCGATATGATCTTATTCTCCCGGTCGATTTCCTGTGTGATATCCTGCATAAACTCCTGATAAATCTCGACGGGAAGTCCGTCCTGACCGTTAAGAGAATCCGCCAGGACCTTCATGGATGTCAGGGGCGTCTTGAGTTCATGAGACACATTTGAGACGAACTCCTGTCTCGAATTATCCATCACTTTGACTCTGGACAGCATCTGATTGAAAGCTGTCGTGATAGCGACTGTTTCCGAATAATCCGGAACAGATATCGCTTCATCCTCATACCCGTCCGTGACATCATTGATGGCATTGGTCACGCGCATGAACGGTTTTACGAGCCAGCCGGACAGAAAATATCCGATCAGAAGCATCAGGAACATGGCCAGCACAATTACAATGTATCCCTGTCTCTCGAGAATTCTCGTGTTCTGAACGATCTCATTGGTCGACACGGAAACGAGCATGACGCCTTCTACTCTTCCTGATTTTGTAATGAGCGGAAAAGTCATCAGTATATAGGCGTTCCTGTCATCATAGGATGATGTGCCCTTTCCCGACGAAAAGGTGGAGACCACCTCCTTTGAGACAGAAGTCTTGCCTGTATCGATGTCGTACGTGTCCTTAACGACCCTGAAGTCCGAGTCAGCGATCAGGATACGGCCGTTGTATATATTGGAAAGAAGGGAGAGTTCGCTGTTGATCGTAGGGGAATCCAGATTATCAAGATAGGATTCAGACTCCAAAGAATTGCACAAAATTTCGCACTGGTTCTTTACACTACTTTCGCGTAAAGAAACAGCGCGGTTCTTGTATCCCCGGACGACTATGCTCGTTCCGATACTGCAGGGTATGATTCCGACCAGTATCAGGATCACCATAATGCGAAAACGAAGACTTTTTATAAACATGAACTTTATTTTATCATCAGCTCTGGAAATAATAACCTACACCCCATTTTGTATGAACATACTTCGGATCACTTGGATTTTCCTCGATCTTTTCACGCAGACGGCGAATATGTACATCCACCGTGCGTACATCTCCCGGATATTCATATCCCCAGACAATATTTAAAAGGTTTTCTCTGCTGTATACCTTATTCGGATTGAAAACGAGCAGTTCGAGCACATCGAACTCTTTGGCTGTAAGATAGACCTCCTTGCCGTGTACATAAACTCTGCGGCTCTCACAGTCCATACGAAGCCCGGCGACTTCGACCGTGCGTGCTTTCTCCTTCTCATCCGTACTTTTCTTCGATCTGCGCAGGATCGCCTTGATCCGTGCTTTCACCTCGAGGATATTGAACGGCTTCGTGATATAATCATCCGCACCGTATTCAAGTCCCAGGATCTTATCCATATCCTCCCCTTTAGCTGTAAGCATAATGATGGGGACCGAAGAGAAATCCCTGATCTGCTGGCATACCTCAAGTCCCGAGATCTTCGGGAGCATCAGATCAAGGAGAATGATATCATATTCTGTCTGTTTAGCAAATTCAAGCGCCTCTTCCCCGTCATAGGCGCATGTCACATCATAGCCGTCCTGTTCAAGAGAAAAACGGATGCCCTTGACAATCAGCTTCTCATCATCTACTACAAGTACCTTTTTTGCCATCTATATCACCTAACCGACTGTTATGTCGTCCTTAATATTGTTAAAAAGCGCGTTCTTTATGCCCGTCACTTTCATAATGTCCTCTATTGTTTCAAATGGGCCGTTCGTCTCTCTGTACAGGATGATCGCCTCCGCTCTCGACTCTCCGATTCCCGTAAGAGTCTGGAGCAGAGCAGAGTCCGCTGTGTTGATATTCACCCTGCCTTCAGCATCCGTACCGGAAGAGGCTCCTTTTTGTGCCCCCTCAGGATCCGATCTTCCTTCCCCGTCACCGGAAACGTTTTCCGGCAGGTACAAGGAAACGGATGCGGTCTCATCACAGGTCGGCACACAGATCTGTTCCCCATCGGAGAGCAGCCTGGCCTGATTGATATATCTGCTGTCAGCATCCTGAGAAAGACCTCCTGCCTGCTCGATCGCCTCATACACTCTTGATCCAGCCGGCACTTTCACGACACCCGGAGAATTGACCGCTCCGCAGACATGAATATAAATGAAGGCATCCTCCGCAGGGCTTTCCGCCCCCGCTGCATTTGCCGCATCTTTGCTCTTTCTTTCACAGGAATCTGTCCCCAGGGATGGATATTCATCTGGAATATCGTCTTTTTCCGGGAACGAAGAAACATCTGTTGACAGTTCACCGCTCCGGCTCTCCGCTGTCCGGACCGTCTCGAAGGTCCTTCCGCGATCTGAGCAGCCGCTTAATAGAATAAAAGCCATGACGCAGACTGCCATGGATTTTCTGAAATCATGAAACATCGTGCACCTCCGAAGAACATAATGATGTCTCCGACCGTGCACGATTCTATTGTAACGAAATAATTAAGGCTTGACAAGTTAATTTATGATGATGTTCACAGACATTTCTCCAGAATGTCCACTGCCTCATCGACATCTTTTTCGCTGATGACGAGCGGCGGCACAAAACGCAGAACATTATTACTTGCGCTTATGATGAGCAGCCCATTCTCAAGCGCTCTGTTCGTGATCGGTCCTACCGGACACTCAGGCACGAACTCCAATCCTCTTATAAGACCCAGGCCTCTGTGAGCTTTCACCTGATCAGGATGGGCAGCTGCGAACGAATCCAATGCCTTCTCAAGGTATCTGCCCATGGCTTCCGCATGAGAAATTATGTCATTTTCCCTGAAAAGGCTGAAAACGGTATTCACGGCAGCGCATACGAAAGGATTGCCGCCGTACGTTGTACCATGATCGCCCGGTACCAGAGAATTCGTCCCGACCTTCTCGTTCAGTACAAATGCCCCGACCGGAACTCCGCATCCCAGAGCCTTCGCACATGTCATGATATCCGGCATGATCCCGTAGTGCTCATAAGCCCACATTTTTCCTGTACGACCCATACCGCACTGGATCTCGTCGAGAATGAGCAGGATATCCTTCTCGTCACAGATTCTGCGGATTTCCTTGATGAACATCGGATCTGCGGGATAAATTCCTCCCTCTCCCTGGACCGTCTCCATGATGATCGCGCAGGTGCGGTCATTGATCAGAGCCTTTACACTGTCAAGATTATTGTATTCCGCAAAGACAACTCCTCCCATGAGCGGCTTGAACGGATCCTGATAATGAGCATTTCCGGTGACGGAGAGTGCTCCCACAGACCGTCCGTGGAAAGAACTGTTCATGGCAATAATTTCATGATCATTCTTTTTATCCTTAAGCCACGCATACTTTCTCGCGGACTTGATCGCGCCTTCTATTGCCTCGGCTCCACTGTTCGTAAAGAATACCTTTGAAAGCCCCGAGGACTCCACCACTTCCCTGGCGGCAAGCGCAAGCGGTTCGTGATAATACAGGTTGGACGTGTGAAGTATTTTGCCCAGCTGCCGGATCAGTGATTCGTCATATCCCGGATAGTGATATCCGAGAGCATATACTGCGATCCCGGCCATAAAATCAAGATACTCTTTCCCCTCAGCATCCCATACCCGGACACCTTCTCCCCTGTCGAGAGCAATCGGATAGCGGTTATATGTGTGAAGAACATTTTCATCGACCGCTTTCATAATTTCATTCTGTGTCATCTCATACACCTGCTTCCCTGTTTTTTCTTCATCGCGCAGTACTCGTTACTCCTGTCCTGAGATACGCGCGCAAGTTGAAACTCGTCTTCATCGTGGGTACGATCCCGCGAGGTCATCTGACCTCCTGATAGTATCTGCTGTCCTCGCGATCAATGATGGCTGTACCGATTCCTCTGTCCGTAAAGAATTCAAGAAGGAGCGAATGTTCCACCCTGCCGTCGAGAATATGGACTCTCGAAACGCCCTGCTCGATAGCAGAGATACAGTTCTGCAGCTTCGGCAGCATTCCTCCGCCTGCATTGCCTCCTTCAATGAAATCCCTTGTCTCCTCCACCGTCAGTTCAGAGATCAGAGTTGACGGATCATGCGGATCACGATAAACACCTTCTATGTCTGAAAGAAATACGAGTTTATTTGCTTTTTCCGCAGTCGCTATTGCGCAGGCCGCATCGTCCGCATTTACGTTATAGGATTTGAAATCCTCTTCGCCCATCCCAATCGGGCAGATGACAGGAACAAAATCCTGGTCGAGCAGAGTATCAATGAGCGCTGTATCCACTTTGGTGACCTCGCCGACAAAACCGATATCCTGTCCGCCTGCAAGTTTTTTCTGCTTTACCAGCATGGTCGCTCCGTCCTTGCCGGAAATACCGCAGGCTTTCACGCCGTTCTCCTCCATATACTGGACCAGGCCTTTATTCACACGGTTCAGGACCATCTCGGCAATCTCCATCGTCTTGGCATCCGTGACGCGAAGGCCGTTTATGAACTCAGGTGTCCTGCCGGAAAGCTTCACCCACTTGCTGATCTCCTTGCCGCCTCCGTGTACGATGATCGGTTTCATACCGATCAGCTTGAGCAGGGCAACATCCGTTATGACGCTTTTTTTCAGGACAGAGTCCGTCATGGCGGAGCCGCCGTACTTGACTACGATTTTCTTTCCGCTGAATTCGCGGATATAAGGCAGTGCCTCGATGAGAACATTGGCCTTCTCAATCCATAGATCCATATTTTCAGCCATGCATAACTCCTTTATTAAGAACGATAATCCGCATTGATATTTACATACTCATGGGTCAGATCACATCCCCATGCATCAGCTTCCGCATCCCCCATCTTCATGTCCGCGGTCGCGCGGATCTCATCACAGGAAAGGATCTCGGTCGCCTTTTCCTCACTGTATCCGGTAGAGACACCGTCTTTCAGGATCTGCAGTTTTCCCGCCGCGCTCTCAAAGTAGAGATCCACCTTTTCCGGATCGAATTCCGCGCCGGAATATCCGAGCGCGCAGAGTATTCTTCCCCAGTTCGCGTCATGACCGGCAATCGCTGCCTTGGTCAATGTAGACGATGCAACAGAGCGGGCAAGTACCCGGGCATTCTCTTTGGTATCCGCGTGGATGACTTTCACCTCGAACAGGCAGGTCGCCCCCTCCCCGTCCTTCGCCATCATTTTCGCAAGCGTGGTGCAGACGGAAAGCAGTCCTTCGCGGAAAGCTTTATAGTCCTCATCCTCAGATACGATCTCTTTATTGCCGGCCAGCCCGTTGGCCATCAGAAGACAGGTGTCATTGGTCGATGTATCTCCGTCAACGGATACCATATTGAATGTGTCCGGCACGACCGACGAAAGTGCCTTCTGAAGCATCTCCTTCGAGATTGCCGCATCGGTGCCGATAAAAGCAAGCATTGTGCACATATTCGGATGTATCATTCCGGATCCCTTGCAGCATCCGCCGATAACAGCCTCTGTACCGTCAGAAAGGGTAATGCTGACCGCTGCCTCCTTGGGGACCGTATCCGTCGTCATGATAGCCCGTGCAGCTTTCGCACCGCCTTCGAGACTTCCCGCAAGGTCACTCTTCAGAGAGTCTATGCCCGCAACGATCTTGTCAACAGGAATCTGCTGACCGATCACACCCGTAGATGCGACCAGGACCGAATGAAGATCGATATCAAATGCACCGGCGGCCTTCTCCGCCGTCTGACGACAGTAGCGAAGTCCTTCCTCGCCGGTACAGGCATTTGCGATACCGGAATTGATCACAACGACCTGTGCCTTGTTCCCTGATCTGACCTGATCCCTGTCCCATATGACCGGGGCGGCCTTCACGCAGTTCGTCGTAAAAGTGCCCGCCGTCACACATGGCGTATCCGAATAGATCAGCGCCATGTCGGCACTGCCGTTTTTCTTGATTCCGGCCGCACCGCCGGTCGCGTTAAAGCCCTGTGCAGCTGTGATGCCTCCATCTATATTTCTCATAATTATCTCCTTGTGTCGGATGTTCCCGTCTGTACAGTTCATTCATACTGATACATAATAGACCATCTTTATGAAATTGTAAACCACTTAATCCTGCATAATTATACACTTTGCATGAATATTTATGCAAGCATTCTGTTAAATTTTACGCCTGTTTTCTAAATTAATAGTTGCATATTTTTTGCATACGTTGTATATTCGAAGCTGTCAGCCGGCATCGTCGGACCTACGGTCCCATGCGGTCCGGACGACTGACCATGATCTTGAACAGGGTCACCCTGTAAATCTTCACTATTTCTATATTATCGGGAGGATATATTAACATGAGTAAAGAGAAAGTAGTTCTTGCCTATTCCGGCGGTCTGGATACGACAGCTGTCATTCCGTGGCTCAAGGAAACATTTGACTACGAAGTTATCTGCTGCTGTGTAGACTGCGGCCAGGGAAAAGAACTGGATGGTCTGGATGAAAGAGCTATGCTCTCAGGGGCTTCCAAGTTATATATCGAAGACATCAACGATGACTTCGCCGAGAATTTCATTATGCCCTGCGTGCAGGCCGGCGCAGTATATGAGAACAAGTATCTTCTCGGAACCTCCATGGCACGGCCGGCCATCGTCAAGAAGCTTGTTGAGATCGCAAGAAAGGAAGGTGCTGTCGCGATCTGCCACGGCGCGACCGGCAAGGGAAATGACCAGATCCGCTTCGAACTCGGTATCAAGGCTCTTGCTCCCGATATCCGCGTGATCGCCCCCTGGCGTATGACCGATCTGTGGACACTTAAATCCCGTGATGATGAGATCGCTTACTGCAAGGCTCACGGCATTGACCTGCCGTTCGACCATTCCCAGAGCTACAGCCGTGA
>CAMNDN010000060.1:0-11432 GCA_946535445.1 uncultured Lachnospiraceae bacterium | reverse complement strand
AATGAGGGGCTGCCGCACGAAGTATCGTACAGCAGCCCCCACTGTTTTAAGTCATGAAAGTCTCAGCGCTCCCGCCTCACCGGGAATCATTCCGGCTTAGCCCATCCGTATGTTGCACGGACTGCCTGATTCCATCCTTTCACCTGACATGTTCTCTCCTTTTCATCCATTTCCGGAACAAATTCCCTGTCGACCGCCCAGTTGCGGATGACCTCTTCCTTGCTCTTCCAGTATCCGACAGCCAGTCCTGCCAGATAGGCAGCTCCCATAGCGGTGGTCTCGACACACTGCGGACGTCTTACCGGAGCGTTGATCAGATCCGCCTGGAACTGCATCAGGAAGTTGTTCTTGCACGCACCGCCGTCAACTTTCAGTGCAGACAGATAAATGCCGGAATCTTTCTCCATTGCACCCAGTACATCATTGACCTGGAAAGCAAGAGATTCCAGAGTCGCGCGAATGATATGGTTCTTGTTGACACCGCGTGTCAGTCCTGTGATCACACCGCGGGCATAAGGATCCCAATGAGGCGCGCCGAGGCCGGTAAAGGCCGGTACGACGTAGCAGCCGTTCGTGTCCTTCACCTTCATGGCAAAGTACTCGGAATCACGTGCGTCCTCGATGACCTTCAGCTCGTCACGAAGCCACTGAATTGCCGCTCCTGCGACATAAACGGAACCTTCCAGTGCGTAATTGACCTTTCCGTCAATCCCCCAGGCAATGGTTGTAAGAAGACCGTTTTTCGAGAAGATAGGCTTTTCACCGGTATTCATCAGCATGAAGCAGCCGGTTCCGTATGTGTTTTTGGCTTCTCCCGCATTAAAGCATGTCTGACCGAACAGGGCCGCCTGCTGGTCTCCTGCCACACCCGCGATCGGAATAGCATCACCGAAAAGAATCTCATCCGTATTTCCGAACAGGCCGGAGGATGGAACAGCTTCCGGCAGCATGCAGCGCGGAATATTCAGCTCTTCCAGGATCTCATCATCCCAGTCGAGCAGATTGATATTGAAAAGCATCGTCCTTGAAGCGTTGGAGTAATCGGTCTTATGGATCTTCCCGTAGGAGAGCTTCCACATGAGCCATGTATCCACCGTACCGAAGAGCAGGTCGCCCTTCTCGGCTTTTTCCCTCGCGCCCTCGACATTTTCGAGGATCCAATGAAGTTTCGTAGCGGAAAAATAGGGGTCTATGATAAGGCCTGTCTTTTCACGGAACTTCTCAGTGAGTCCTTTCGCCTTCAGAGATTCCGCGTAATCCGCTGTACGGCGGCACTGCCAGACGATCGCATTGCAGATCGGTTCTCCCGTCACTCGATCCCAGACGATCGTAGTCTCACGCTGGTTGGTGATACCGATTGCAACGATATCTTCCGCATCCGCACCGACTTTCTGCATGGCATCCTGCGCGACCAGATATTGAGTCGACCAGATTTCGTTGGCATCATGCTCCACCCAGCCCGGTTTCGGGAAGATCTGTGTGAATTCTTTCTGAGATACGCTGCACATCTCTCCTTTTTCATTGAAAAGAATACAGCGATTGCTTGTGGTTCCGGCATCTAGTGCCATGATATATTTAGCCATATTTTCTCCTCCGGAAAACAATTTATTCTTTCTTCTTGAATTATATCATCTGGAAAGAAGCCTGGGAATGTAATTTCAGAATCAGTCAAAATACCTCCTGATCACCTCCACGATTCCATCGTGGTCGTTATCAGCGACAATGTCATCACACACATTTTTTACATTTTCGTTGGCATTCCCCATAGCCACTGCAAGCCCGGCCGCCCGCAGTACATCAAGATCATTGTCGGAATCTCCGACAGCGATCGTCTCCTCGACCGGTATTCCCAGATGTTCGCACAGCCTCATGAGCCCTGATGCTTTTGAAACGCCCTGTGGTGTTATCTCCAACGATGTGGTCTCGCAATCCGCCAGCACGAGACCGAGAGGGGCCAGACGCGCACGGGTCATCTCCCTGGTTTCCGGATCCCTGTGATAGATGCAGAGCTTCAGGCTCTGATCCGGATGTGATTTTAAAAACTCTTTTATATCCGGCACCGCCGTTGCGACCCTGTCATACAAAGGCTGATAAATACCCATCTGAAAAACAGAAACATCCCGCATATCTTCACTCTGAGCCACAGATGCACTTTGCGTAAGCAGGTACGGCATGGCCCTGACCGCCTCTGCCGCTTCCAGGCACTCCATCAGACAGCCATCATCCAGTAATGTCCTGTCGATTGCCTTCTCTTCGGTAAAATCATAGACACAGCCGCCGCTGTTCAGAATACCGTACGGAATTCCTTTTAATTCTGCGGCGTTATCCGCAAGCTCCGCGATGCCCCGGCCTGTACAGAGTGAAACTGCGATGCCTTTTGCGACCAGCTCATCAATAGCTTTCATCGTGACCGGTGAAATTTCCTTTCGACTGTTGAGAAGAGTTCCGTCCATATCGAGTGCAAGTAATCTGTACATATATATTCTCTCCTTGCTCTTATTATGTTACATACTCCCACCGCTGTCATGAATGGGGTATTTTTACTTTTCCAGATCAGATCTGTCTCTTACCAAAACTGCTTACACGTCAATACCTTTACAATCTAATTCTGAAAATAACTGCTTCTATATTGATGATATTTCCTTATTCCGGGCAAAGTAAAGCAAAATTTACTGCTTATTTCGATTGTGCTATAATGATGCCCTGACAAAAAATACGGAGGACTTGGTATGGAAAAATACAGACGGATCATTTCTGAAATACGTCCTGCAGACCGGGCCGCGATGAACGAGGCAGGCCGGTATATAGACGGGCTGATCAAGCCCATGGGAAGTCTCGGAAAACTGGAGACACTGGCTGTTGATATAGCCGGAATCAAAGGCAGGACCCGCGGCATCTCGGTAAAGAAGCGTTCTGTCATCGTCATGTGCGCCGATAACGGGGTGTATGAGGAAAATGTTGCCTCCGCACCTCAGGAAGTCACCGTTCTCATGGCCCATGCGATGGCACAGGGGAAAAGCGGAATGACCGTACTGGCAGAAGAGGCCGGCTCTGACTTCATTCTCATAGATATCGGTATAAATACAGACAAGAAAATCCCCGGTCTCATTGACCGAAAGATTGCAAAAGGCACGAACAACTTTACGAAAGGTCCTGCCATGACACGAAATATGTGTGTTCGGGCAATCGAGACCGGTATTGAAACAGTAGAGTTTTTAAAAGCAAAAGGCTATGAACTTCTCGGGACCGGTGAACTCGGTATGGGTAACACGACCTCCAGTGCCTGTGTTCTTATGGGACTCACCGGAATCAGGGCTGATCAGGCTGTGGGCAGGGGAGCAGGACTCACGAAAGAAGCCTGGGCGCACAAGAAAGATGTCGTACGCTGCGCTCTCGATGTGAACAGACCGGATCCGGGCGATCCGGTCGATGTCCTTTCCAAAGTCGGTGGTCTTGACATTGCCGGGCTTGTGGGTGTCTATCTAGGTGCCGCCCGTTACCGAATCCCGGTCGTGATCGACGGTTTTATCTCGGCTGTGGCTGCACTTGCTGCCAGCCGTCTCTGTCCGGATACGACTGACTTCATGATTCCTTCTCACTGTTCTGAAGAGCCGGGATTTCTGTATGCAATGAAAGCACTCGGGAAAGAGCCCATGCTGTTCATGAACATGCGGCTCGGAGAAGGAAGCGGATGTCCGCTGGCTTTCCATCTGATCGATGCTGCGCTGGCTATGGTCGACGGCATGGCAACATTCGGGGAAGCTTCCATCGATGAGAAACAGCTTGTAGATATCCGCGAAAAATAGAATCAGGCAGTATACCTCAGCAGAAAATGAAGGAGCTGTCACACTAAGCTTTACGCCGCTATATATAGCAGACGGTATTTGCAAATATCTGCTATATATCGGACGTATTGTCTTGTGTGACAGCCCCTCTTCTGAACTCTTCCAAATTAAAGGAGATAAATACCGTTCTCTCTCTTTTCTACGACCTTTCCGACAACAGATATCTCCGTATCCATCCCCGAGCTCTTAAGCTCTCTGTAGAAACTCAGAGCCTCATCTTCCGGAACTGAGAAAAGAAGTCCGCCCGATGACTGAGGATCATAGAGCAGATCATATATGAACTGTTCCACAGCCCCCTTCTCGACATATTTGCCGGTATGCTTCATATTGGAGTATGTCCCTGCCGGTATAAGACCCATTTTGGCATACTCCGCAGCTCCATCCATGAATGCGATGTCATCAGTATGAATCTCAAAGGATACTCCTCTGCTCGCTGTCACCATCTCGGCACAGTGTCCCAGGAAACCAAAACCGGTAATGTCGGTACATGCATGAATTGTGTATTTCTCCGATACTCTTTTGGCCGTCTTATTCAGATATGCCATGACTTTCTGAACACAGTTTATTTCAGAATCCGAGGCAATGCCTCCTTTGATCGCGGTATTGATCACCCCGCTGCCAAGCTGCTTCGTAAGGATCAGTACATCTCCGGGCCGGCATCCATAGTTCTTATATATCTTATTCGGATGTACAAGGCCGGATACGCACAACCCGTACTTGGGCTCATCATCCTGAACAGAATGTCCTCCTACCAGGATCGCTCCCGCTTCCTTTACCTTGTCAGCTCCTCCCGCCATGATCTCAGCAAGAATTTCCGGCTGCAGACAGTTCGGGAAACATACAATATTGAGTGCCACGACAGGCTCACCGCCCATCGCCCACACATCACTCAGGGCATTGGCCGCTGCGATCTGGCCGAACATATATGGTTCATCCACAATTGGGGTGAAGAAATCCACCGTCTGGATCATTGCAACATCGTCACTGACTTTATATACAGCGGCATCATCGGAAGTGCCCAGCCCGACAAGCAGATTGTCGTCATTAAATCTAGGTAACTTACTCAGAACCTGAGCAAGGGTCTCCGGACCTATTTTGGCCGCTCACCCGGATGTCTTTGCATACTGCGTAAGTCTTATCTTTTCCGCCATGACGTTCACCTCCTTTCAAAAAATACCGCAGGTATCAACTTTAAATCATATCATTCTCCGGCAATCCGGTAAACGATTATTTGGGAAACGCGGTAAGCATAATTCTTCTTATTCCACATTTTTTTAATGAAAAGGGCATCTAAATCTCCGTCCCCTGACTGCATTGCCGGAAAAAATACTCCATTATTGCATTACCGTCTTTTTCACAAATATACCGTTGAAAAACAGTAATTTTTAAACATATTCACAACATTTCAGTTTTTATTATTAAATATACTGATTAAATTTTATTATATTTTAACACATATAGTTGCTTATTTTCCCTAATAAGCATAAAATAGTTTCAATACATACTTTCAGAAATCAAAAGGTAAACAATCGATTTATCGATATTTATTTACTGTTTTCTGTCTTTTTTCATGGGAGGACTATGCTATGATTTATGCTGTACCAATAATTGCCGTCTGTGCACTACTATTTGCGGTATACCTTGCCTCTTCTGTAAAAAAGGAGGATGAAGGTACCGACCGAATGAAGGAAATTGCCGGAGCCATTCGCGAAGGCGCTAATGCTTTCCTTTTCTCCGAGTATAAAGTACTTGTTATTTTTGCCGCTGTTCTGTTCGTCGTCATCGGCATAGGGATCGGGAACTGGAGCACGGCGGTCTGTTTCCTGTTCGGAGCAGTTTTCTCAACGCTGGCCGGATTTTTCGGAATGCGTATCGCGACAGATGCCAATGTCCGTACAGCGAATGCAGCCCGGACATCCGGCATGTCCAAGGCTCTTACCGTCGCTTATCACGGCGGTGCAGTCATGGGATTCTCCGTAGTCGGACTCGGTCTTCTGGGCGTAAGCGTAATTTATCTGATCACAGGTAATGCGGATGTCCTCTTCGGCTACAGTCTCGGAGCCTCCTCCGTAGCTCTTTTCGCCCGTGTCGGCGGCGGTATCTACACGAAAGCCGCAGACGTAGGCGCTGACCTTGTCGGTAAGGTTGAAAACAACATTCCGGAGGATGACCCGAGAAATCCTGCAGTTATCGCGGATAACGTCGGTGACAACGTCGGCGACGTTGCCGGAATGGGCGCGGATCTTTTCGAATCCTACGTAGGTGCTGTCGTTTCCGCCATCACACTCGGCATTCTTGCCTATGACAGAGCCGGAGCCATCTATCCTCTTCTGCTCGCTGCGGTCGGCATCATCGCTTCCATGATCGGAACTTTCTTCGTCAAGGGCGATGAGAACGGCAATCCGCAGGCAGCCCTCAACAGGGGCAGTTATGTGGCCTATATCATTACGATCATCTTTTCTCTTGTCGGAAGCAACATGATACTCGGTTCCATGAAGCCGGCATTTGCCGTAATCTTCGGTCTGGCCGTCGGATTCATCATCGGTCAGGCGACTGAAATGTTCACATCAGACCGCTATGCTTCCGTTAAGAAAATCGCCGAACAGTCTCAGACCGGTTCGGGTACCAATATCATTTCCGGTCTCGCTGTCGGTATGAAATCTACAGTCATCCCGATTGTATGTATCTGTATCGGCATTATGGGAGCTTATCTTATCGCAGGACTTTACGGTATCGCGCTCGCCGCTGTCGGTATGCTTGCAACAACAGGGAGCACGATCGCAGTCGATGCTTACGGTCCGATCGCCGATAACGCAGGCGGTATCGCAGAGATGTCCGGTCTGGAAGAAAGTGTAAGAAACATTACGGATAAGCTTGACTCCGTCGGAAATACGACAGCTGCCATCGGTAAGGGATTCGCCATCGGATCCGCCGCTCTGACAGCGCTCGCTCTGTTCGTTTCCTACGCGCAGGCCGTATCCCTGGAAGCGATTGACATTATGGCGCCGAAGGTCATTGTCGGTCTCTTCATCGGCGGTATGCTGACCTTCCTCTTCTCAGCGATCACGATGGAATCCGTTTCAAAAGCGGCCTACAGTATGATCGAGGAAGTTCGCCGTCAGTTCCGTGAAGATCCGGGCATCCTGAAAGGCACAAGCCGTCCGGACTACAAGACCTGCGTAGGAATCTCCACAATTGCGGCTCTTCGCGAAATGATCATCCCCGGTATCATCGCAGCCGCTGCACCGATCGTTATCGGCCTGCTTCTCGGAACAGAGGCTCTGGGCGGCCTGCTCGCCGGAGCGCTTGTAACAGGTGTTCTTCTCGCGATCTTCATGTCTAACTCCGGCGGCGCATGGGACAACGCGAAGAAATATATTGAAGGCGGACACTACGGCGGCAAGGGTTCCGAAGCTCATCACGCGGCTGTCGTAGGTGATACGGTAGGTGATCCGTTCAAGGATACATCCGGTCCTTCCATCAACATTCTGATCAAACTGATGACAGTCGTATCTCTCGTATTTGCACCGCTCTTCCTGTCGATCGGAAGCCTGTTCTAAAGATGAACCAAGCATGGCGCTGATTTGCACTCACAAGGTACAAATCAGCGCCATTTTTATTTGCTGCCGTATTGCAAACACTTTTCAAATATCATTATAATAGATATGCCGCTGATCGGACCCGATGGTCGGATTCGATCAGCTGTACGCGGGCGGCAGCCTTTCGAAATAATAAATCTGTAAGGAAAATTCAGTCTATGCCATATACTAAATTCAATATTTTGGAAACGAAGAACCGGGTAATAGCCGACAACGATGAAGTCGCTTCCCGTGTCCGCAAAGACCTTGAGAAAAAGAATATCTTTTTCCTCAATCTGATGGCCTCTCCGGGAGCGGGCAAAACGACCACACTGGTTCGTACGATCAATGCTCTGAAAGACAGGTATCGCATCGGAGTCATCGAAGCGGATGTGGATTCGACCGTCGACGCGGAAACGGTAGCCGGGACAGGTGTGCGAGTGATACAGGTACATAACGGAGGATCCTGTCATATGGATGCCGACATGACTCTTCAGGGTCTTGAAGGCCTGGGACTGCAGGACCTCGATGTCATATTCCTTGAAAACATCGGCAACATGGTCTGCCCGGCAGAATTTGATGTCGGAGCCACATGCTCGGCAATGATCCTCAGCGTACCTGAGGGCGATGACAAACCGCTCAAGTATCCCCTCATGTTCCGTGTCAGTGATGTTCTGCTCATCAATAAAACTGACACGCTGGAAATTTTTGATTTCGATCAGAACGCTCTGCGCAACAGGGTTGCAGACCTGAATCCCAATTGTAAGATCATTCCGATAAGCGCGCTCACCGGCGAAGGGTTTGATGCCTGGATCGAATGGCTGACTGACCGCATTGAGAGTCATCGCGGCAGGTAAGATCAGGGGAGATATAAATATGAGAATAATTGAACTGAATAAAAGTGTCACAGAGTCAAACGATCGCGACGCTGATGCTCTTCGTGCCGAGCTGAAAGAAAAAGGAGTCTGTCTCATTAACCTTATGAGCTCACCGGGATCCGGTAAGACGACCCTGATCTCCCGACTTATCCGGGACATGAACGAAGAAATCCCGATTGCGGTATGTGAAGCCGACATTGATTCAGCCGTAGATGCTGAACGGATCGAAGCTCTCGGTGCCGTTGCGATCCAGGTCCACACAGACGGAATGTGCCATATGGATGCCGGCATGACCCGCCGCGGACTTTTAGGCATGAAACTCGATGGGATTCGCCTGGCCTTTCTGGAAAATGTCGGGAATCTGATCTGTCCGGCAGAATACGACACCGGAGCCCATATCAACATGATGATTCTTTCCGTTCCGGAAGGCGACGACAAGCCGCTCAAGTATCCCCTCATGTTCGAAAAGAGCGATGTGCTCGTCATTACAAAGACGGATGCGCTTCCCTACTTTACATTTGATACAGAAAAATGCAGAAGCCGTGCTCTCGCGCTGAATCCCAATCTGAAAATATTCCCGGTCTCCGCTAAGACCGGAGACGGGATGGACTCTTTGGAAGCATGGCTGAGAGATCAGCTTTTCATAAATTAATGGGATGTCATTCACAAACTGAGAAAATAAGCAGAGAAAAATGAAAGCTCTCCGGGAGGTCATGATGAAAATTTGGATTACAAGGCATGGTCAGACTAATCTTAACAAAGCCCGCCTCATGCAGGGGCTCACGGACGAACCGCTGAATAAGACCGGAATCATGCAGGCCCGTAAGACCCGGGCGCTGATCGGCGACGTCCGTTTTGACGCAGTCTATGCGAGCCCACTGAATCGGGCGATCATGACGGGATCCATCATCGGCGGTGTTGATCCCTCCGATGTCATCATCGATCCCCGGATCATCGAAGCGGACTTCGGAAAGTATGAAAAGAGAAAATACTACCTGCTCGGTCCTGCAATGACGCTCTACTGGGCACTGCCGGAAATCTTCCCGGCCCCGCCAACCGTAGAGACGATTGCTTCTCTCAGAAAGCGCAGTTCCGATTTTCTGAGAGAGCTTGAGCAAAAGGATTATAAAAATGTACTGGTCTCCTGCCATGGCGGCATCATGAGGGCTTTGACGGGCTACATGATGGATAAGAAAAACGGTATCGTATGGCGGCCGAAACCTCATAACTGCGAGATCCGCGTGTTTGAGTCAATTGACGGTAAACATACATTTGTTGAGAAAATAAGTCATAAGTAACGGATGAATGCTGCACTTGCACGGCATTCTGATGAAAGGGATCCATTATGAACAAACTGGCACGGCAAAGCATTCTCCTTATACTGTTCCTCATACTCATCTGTATCCTTGGCCGTGTACTCAATCACAGTTCCTACACTGTCTATATTCCGATTCCGGATGCAAGGCTGGCTTCTGATACGTTCATCATAGAGGACAACGACAGAGGAACCGGAGAACTGATTTTTGAAGAACCTGCGGAAGGGCCGAATTATCTTCGAATCAAAGCACGTCCGAATGAGCGGGGAACGATAGAGGCACAAATCGTAAATCAAAAAGGAGAAGTCGTAACTGAACTGTTCTATCATGTAAGCAGGTTCGGGACGATCTTCGATTACAGCACCGGCGGTTTTACCGGGGACAGCATTGTTATGATTTGCCTCACGGTATTTTTCCTGGTGGAAAGTCTCCTGATGTTCCTTGCCTTCAGGAGGGCAAAGGGACCGGACTTCTATGCGTATTCGACGATCCATACATCCGGTTTTTCTCTGTTTTTACTTCTTACCGGTCTTCTGCAGCTGGCAGCGACCATACGCCATATAATGGATCCGATGAGTTTCACCATGCTGGGTGTATATGGCCTGATTTCGTCCGCCGGCTATAATTTCATGCGCATAACATTTCCCTTCATCCTGACCTTTGCAATCGCTATGACTGTCAGCAATATCGCGCTCCTTCGCCATGAAAGAGTGCGTTTTCAGAATGTCCTCGGAATACTGATCAGTATCTTAATGGTCGGAGGCGTCCTCCTGGCCTTTGTTGTGTTCAATGCTGACTTCTCCGGCTCTGAAAGAGAATACCATATATTCCTGACAGTCCAGAACGTATACTGCACGGCATACACCTATTTTGAATGCATGCTGATCGGAGCTATTATATGCGGAATTAAAGCTGCAAATCACGAGCCAGCCGGAATATTCGACTACATCATCATACTCGGCTGCGGATTCCGCAAAGACGGCACCCTGCCGCCTCTTCTTCAGGGAAGAGTCGACAGAGCTATCCGCTTCTGGAAAGAACAGCAGGAGAAGTACGGAAATACTGCCACACTCATTCCCTCCGGAGGACAGGGCCCGAATGAGGTGATGGCGGAGGCGGAAGCCATGCATCGTTACCTGACTTCCAAAAAAATTCCGGAAGAATATATTCTCCCGGAAAATCAATCACGCAACACCTATCAGAATATGGAATTTTCTAAGAATCTGATAGAGAAAAGCAATCCAGAAGCCCGCGTCGTCTTCTCCACGACCAACTATCATGTTTTTCGGAGCGGGATCTGGGCGTCTCTGGCCGGTCTCAGGGCGGAAGGTATCGGAAGCGATACCAAGTGGTGGTTCTGGCCGAATGCATTTATGAGGGAATGCATCGGGCTTCTGGCCAACCGCTGGAAACAGGAAATCGTGCTTCTGCTGGTTCTGGTCCTGGTATTCGGAACAATGTCCGCTGTACTTTAATTTCTTACGCATGATGCCGGTATATCACGGCAAATCATTCAGCTCTCTATGACCGCAAGCCCCCATGGCTCGATCTGTATTTCCTGTAACTTATGTATCTGCTTTTCCGTAAGCAGTTCCGTCCCGCCGTCCGAACAGACTGCAGCTTGCGATTCTCCCGAAAAATTCAGGTAGAAACGCACACTCCTGCCTTCCTGATTTATCCCGGATCGGAGGATCAACGGGAAGCGCAGATCGGGTACTTGTATGCCGGCATTTGCCGCTGTATCACATATCAGCTTTTTCAGATTTTCAAGAAGAATAGGCAAGGATTCTCGGTAATTCAATTGCCGAGAGGAAT
>CAMNDN010000059.1:0-11535 GCA_946535445.1 uncultured Lachnospiraceae bacterium | reverse complement strand
AAAAAATGAGCAGAAAAATTCTTCTGACCGGACCGGACGGATTCGTCGGCAATAAAATTTTAAGGGCGTACAGAGAAGATATCATCCCCGCGCCTTCCCTCAGGTATTCTTCAGAGGATGATATCAAGAGAATTGTTGAGGAGAGCGGGGCGGACGCGATCATTCACACCGCCGCGATCTCCGACATAGGTGTCTGCCAAAACAATCCCGAAATGTCTTATCGGGCAAATGTAATTCTGCCGGTCCTTCTCGCAAAGGCATCTTCCGGCAGAAAACTGATCTGTTTCAGCTCGGATCAGGTCTACAGCGGCACGGAGTGTGAGGGTCCTTACACAGAGGATGATGTAAGACCTGCAAATATATACGCCGAGCACAAGCTCGAGATGGAGAACCGGGTGCTGGATATTGATCCGGATGCAGTCATGCTGAGAGCGGAGTGGATGTATGATCATATGTCTGAGCGACACAATTATTTAAAGAATGTCCTCGAAGGCCAGGTCACCTTCAGCAGCAGGCAGTACAGGGGAGTGACTTATCTGCGCGAGGTCTCCGAGGCTGTACCGGCTGTTCTGGAGCTTCCCGGGGGCTCTTATAATTTCGGCAGCGAAACAGATCAGTCGATGTATGAGATCACGGACGAATTTCTGAAATACCTCGGGAGAAAAGACCGGGCTATTGATACTCCGCCGCGGCACAATCTGTGGATGGACTGTTCTAAAGCCGCGAAGTACGGAGTCGTTTTCAGCAGTGTATCGGATGGTCTTAAGAGATGTGCCGATGATTATGGTCTGCGATAGAGGCGCAAAACAGGATATTTCTGATTAAAAAGCTTGCCAGATGGCAGGCTTTATGTTTTTATATAGATATAACGATATAGAACGTATCAATACGATAAGATATGCAGAAGGAGGTCCTGTACAATGGATAAATTGATCAGAAGAGAACAGGTGGCCGGGATGAATATACATTATCTTTTTTATTCCCTGGATTATTTTCTGGATGCGCAGAAAGAACTGGGATTCAAGATCCGAGATCTGTAGATGCCGGGAATATGGCCGAATATGAAAAATATTTTGTCTGACGCGCATGAACTGATTGTGGTATACTAAAAGGACATCTTGTAATGATATAATACCAAAAGAGATGTTTTGTTGAGAATATCACAAAAGTCTGCATGGGCAGAAGGGAAGTAAAAGCATGAAACTTGAGAAAAATTCAAGCCAGCCGCTGTATGTTCAGCTTATGACAGAATTAAAACAGATGATTCGATCCGGCAAATATTCCGCCGGTGACAAAATCCCCACCGAACCGGAGCTGGCGGAGATGTACGGTGTGAGCAGAATTACGGTCCGCAAGACGATTGAGCAGCTCTGTAAGGAAGGGTACCTCGTGAAGCAGCAGGGCAAGGGAACGTTCGTGGAGGCACCCAAGATCCACAGAAAAGTGGAGATGAAGAAATCTGTGAGTTTTTCCGAGGCATGCAGAGCGAGCGGAGGCGTACCTTCGTCCCATGTTCTTTCGAGCGGCCTGATCAAACCGCAGAAGTGGCAGAGCGATTTTTTCGGAATCTCCCCGCAGGATGAACTGATCGAAATCAAGAGGATCATGGGAATTGACGGTGTTCCGATCATGCTGGAAACGATTCTTCTGCCCGAAAAAAGATTTGCGGGGATAGAGACGACGAAACTGGAAGACGGTTCTCTCTATGGTCTTCTTGCCCGGCAGTTCGGATTCGGAAATGCTCCGGAGAGTGACAGCACGATCGAGGCCGGGCTGGCTGAGCGCGAGAGTGCGGAGCTCCTGAATATCCTGCCGGGTGAGCCGCTCCTTATAATGAATAATTACCAGTATGATGAAACAGGGAAGCCGGCCTTTATTACCTGCGATTACATCGTAGGCAGCAGATACAGAATTTCCATTTAAAAAAGATATGACCCGAAACGGTGTGAGAGCATTGTTTCGGGTCTTTTTATGTGCAAATACCACAACTTTCAACCAACCATTTTGTGCAAAAATCAGAAATAGAAAAAGATATAAAAAAGCACTTGAACATAACGATATATGATGTTACATTCAACATGTCAAGAACATAACGTTATATGACGATTTAGTACAAAGCATACAATACTTGGCAAAAAAGGGGTTCCGAAATATCCGAAAAACGCGCGCACAGGATTCATCGGAAAATGAGCAAAAGAACATTTGAGGAAAGGAGATCAGTCTTGGAAGCGGAAAAGATATTGCTGATATGTGCGGAGCACATATTTGACGCAATCGATGACGAAGCTTACCGGGGATATGTCCTCATAAAAGGCGATAAGATCGCCGAAGTGGGACGAGGCACAGCGCCGGAAGAACTCATGGCCGGTGCGGACCGCATCATCCGATTCACGGATGAGCTGGTAATGCCGGGAATTACAGATACACATACTTTCTTCATCGGTTGGGCGATCAGACATGCCGGGAGGGATGAGGAAACGGATTATTCGGACGAAGGTATTGCCCGACTGATGAAGACCTATATCGATCAAAAAGCTTTCATGGAGAAAGAACTTGCGGATTACTGCCGGATGCTGAATGCACAGGGGGTAACGACCGTAAAGGAAATGGGATTTGATGATTATTACGGGTTCACGGATATTTTAAAAGAAAAAGAAAATGACAGCAGCTTTACCCTGAGATGGTTCTTTATGTCCCAGCCGGTCCTGAAGGGGATGAACCTTGAGTACGCCAGGAATATGCGTGAACAATTTACCGGAGATAAGGTCCGGTTCAGTGGATTCAACCGGATGACCGACGGAACGATCGCGTCCGGGAGAGGCGATCTTAAGAAGCCATATGAAAAAGAGAAGTTCACCTGTTCAATGGATATCGATTATGAAACAATAGAACGGGATGTTCTTCTGGCGGATCGGGAAGGATTCCGGTGGAGCCTTCACTGCCAGGGCGACGGCGCTGTCGGAAAAGTTGCTTCCATTTACGAAAAGTGTGAGATGGAAGATGGCCGACTGAAGAACAGACAGGCCCTGACGGATATGGAGTTCTCGGATCCGACCGATCTGGAACGGCTCGGAGCGATCGGGGCATCCGCTGAACTGTATTTCCAGATCATGTCTCTGGATCCCGGCGAAGTCGTTCTGGAAAATATTGAGAGAACGATCGGTCCGGAGCGGGCACTTTTTTACTGGAACAGAAGAAAGATGAAGGATTCCGGTATGAATCTGTGCGGAGCGACAGATCTTCCGCTGATGATCCCCGACGTTCCCGCATCGATTTATTACTCCGCGGGAGGTCACCTTGAAGGCGGGGCTCTGTTTAATGAACAGAATACACTTACCGCAGCGGAGATCCTGAAGGCATGGACGCGGGGAGGTGCATATGACCTGGGGATGGAGGACCGGATCGGTACTCTTAAGGCAGGAAACTATGCGGACATTGCGGTATTTGACAGAGATCTGACAGCTCCGGCACAGACAGATAGTAAAGAAGCCAAAGTGATAATGACTGTTTTGAACGGCGAAATTGTATATGAAGGTTAAGGATGGAGGAAATAAAAATGGCTGATAAGGCAAAAAAGAAATTCAGTCTGCAGATGCCACATGTAATCACACTGATTTTTTTTCTGATCGTTGTAGTGGCGATCCTGACATGGATCATACCGAGCGGCGCGTTTCAGCGTGAAGTAGTCAGTACGGCAGCCGGTGAGAGAGAAGTTGCGATCGCCGGTACCTATGCAGGCGTTCCGAAAGTGACGGAGGACGGAGATCTTCGTCAGGGACTTTCTGCGGTTCTCATGGCTCCCGGCAAGGGCATTCAGGCGGCGGTCGAAGTTCTTGCATTCGTATTCATCATCGGCGGCGTATTTGCCATCATGGACAAAACGAAGGCGATGACACTGGGGCTCAGAAATGTTGTCAGGGTTCTGGGCGATAAGGGAATTCTTATCATTCCGATCCTGATGGTCCTCTTCGGTCTTGGCGGCTCCACATTCGGCATGTCCGATGAGCTGGTCCCGTTTTACCTGCTCCTTATGCCGATCCTTCTGTCGATGGGATATGACTCCATGACAGTATTCCTGGTCGTCTGCGGCGGTGCGACAATCGGTTACGCGGCCTCTACAGTCAACCCGTTCAGTGTCCTGATCGCACAGGGTATTGCCGGAATTCAGGGCAATCCGCAGCTTATCTTCCGCATGATCCAGTTCGTGATCATGATGGCTGTAGTGATCGGCTTTACAATGCTTCGCGCAAGAAAGATCCAGAAGAATCCCGAACTGTCCGTCTGCTATGAGGATGATCTTGTTAAGAGAAAGCATATGGAGCTGTCAGAAGACGGTGAAGCTTCCGAGTTCAACACACGCCATAAAATCGTCCTGGGAATTTTTATTCTGGGCATGATCCTCGTAGTCTTCGGTCTGGTCAAATACGGCTGGTATATGAATGAACTTTCCATGGTATTCCTCGGCATGGGCATCCTCATGGGTATAGCCGGCGGACTGAATGAGAAGGAAATTGCCGGAGAGTTCATAAACGGTGTGGCAGGCATTGCGTTCGCAGCCATGGTCATCGGTTTCTGTAACGGCATCATGGTCGTTGCTCAGGATGGCATGATCATCGACACGATCCTGAACGCTCTCGCAAATATGCTTCAGGGGACAAGCAACGCGGTATTCGTATTCTTCATGTATATCGTACAGAGCTTCCTTGCACTTCTTGTTCCCTCCTCTTCGGGACAGGCAGCACTCACGATCCCGATCATGTCATCTCTCTGCGACCTGCACGGAACCAACCCGGAAGCGGCTGTCACGGTCCTTCAGTACGCGAATCAGCTGACAGATATCATGAGCCCGGTCGCAGGAACAACGGTCGCCGGCCTCGCGGTCTGCGGTCTTACCTTCGGAAAATGGTGGAAGACATTCTGGAAGCCCTGGATCCTGATGACGATCATTGTCCTGGTGTTCTGTACAATATCCGCAGGAATGTGATACGCAGGAACTGCAATCGGCAAAAGCAGCATTTGAAAAGAAGAAAGCATAGAAAAACTGAAAAATAGAAACAAATCCGGTCTGGATATATTTTGATAAGGAGAAAAGAGCAATGAGTTATACAGCAGAAGAATTGATCGCAAAGATTATTGAGGAAAAAGGTGAGATCCGTGACGTATTTCTGACAGCCTGCGGAGGTTCTCTCGTGGATCTGTATCCCGGTTATTATTTCATCAACGCTGAATCCGAGACTATGCATGCACACTGGCTGACGGCCCGCCAGATCACACAGTCTCCGTCAAAGTTCCTGAACGAGCACGCTCTGGTCATCACCTGCTCACATGGAGGTAACACGAAAGAAGTCATTGATATCGCGGAGCTTGCTCTTGAGCGCGGCAGCGGGATCATCACAATGACACACAATCCGGAATCTCTCTGTGTTCAGGAAAAGTACAATCCGCTCGTTTACAGCTGGGAAGACAGCACGAATGAAAATGAACGTCCACAGGGTCTTGTTCTCCGCATTCTGAACGAGCTCATGAAGGCCCAGGAACCCTACTACACCAAGTATGACGCGATCCTTGACGGTCTCAGGAAAGCAGACGGTATTGTCCGCGCGGCAGTAAAGAAAGTTCAGAACAGAACATGGCTTTTTGCCGAGAAGTACTATGATGAGAAGTTCCTCTATATCATGGGATCCGGTGCATCCTTCTCCCAGGCTTACGGATTTTCAATCTGCTCTCTGCAGGAAATGCAGTGGATGGACTGCTGCTATCTCCACAGTGCCGAGTATTTCCACGGCCCGTTCGAGTGCACGGATGAAGACCATCTCTATATTCTTCTGAAAGGAACAGGTGCTGCCCGCGTAATGGATGAGCGCTGCGAAGTTTTCCTTAACAAATATGCAAAGAAGTATGAGATTATAGACGCTGAAGAGCTCGGCATCGGTGCGATCGATGAGAGCGTCAACGAATATTTCTGCCCGATGGTATTTTACGCGATGAGCGTTGCATACAGGACCGGTCTTCAGAACAAGAGACAGCATCCGCTCGATATGAGAAGGTATATGGGCGTCGTCGAGTATTAATTCGGGAAAATATTCATTCAAAAGGAGGAACATTAAATGGCTGAGCATAATGTGAGCGTACTTGGTTTCGGCGATAACGTGGTGGATCTGTATGAGCATTCCCATATCATGTATCCGGGCGGGAACTGCGTGAATCTCTGTGCATACTCTACGATCTTCGGCGTAAAAAGAAGCGCATATATGGGCTATTTCGGAAATGACGACATCGCGGAATTTGTCATCGGAGTCCTGGAAGAACTTGGTATCGAGATGGTCAAATGCAGGCAGCTTGAAGGCGAGAACGGCTGGTCCAAATGCACACTGATCGACGGTGACCGCATCTTCGGAGACTACAATCAGGGCGGCGTTCGCGGAAAGACTCCCTATATTCTTGATCGTTTCGACCTGGAATACATGAAACAGTTCGACTTTGTCCACACAGGAAACTACTGTTACACGGAATCCGAGCTTCCCAAGATGAAGGCAGCGGGGATAAAGGTCAGCTTTGACTTTTCCGATGATTCATCCAGACAGTATTATGAGCAGAATGCGCCCTATGTCACGTACGCCTTCTGCAGCTTCGACGGAACGGACGAGGAAGCGAAGGAGCATCTGAAGTTCGTCCATTCTCTCGGACCGGAACTTGTTTCCCTGACCCGTGGATCCAGAGGATGCATGATGTATGACGGAGAACAGTTCTATGTACAGCCGGCGCATATGGTCGAAAAAGTAAAAGATACAATGGGGGCGGGAGATTCCTTCCTTACCGTCTTTATGGACAGCTATATCGACCGGTCAAAGAGCGGAACAGAGCGTCCGGAGGCGATTCGCGCGGCACTTGACGATGCGGCGGAATTTGCGGCAATGAATGTCAGCACCTTTGACGGCGCTTTCGGTCACGGAAGACCATACACAGATTGATATCGGGCGTGCCGGCCGCAGATCGCGGCGGCACGCTTTCGGATTTTAAGAGGGATAAGATGATTTACTACGGCGATGCAATGGAATATATAAATGAGACATCCGAAGTCATCAGGGAGCTGTCAGACTCCGGAAAGGACATGCTTGCGGATGCCGCCGGTCTTATAAAGGGAGAAAAGGTCTCACATCTGATCCTGATCGGAACAGGGTCATCGTTCAACGCCGCCTGTGCGGCAGTCTTTTCGAAGAGAAAAAAATTCGGAACGGGGATACAGGTCTTTTATCCTGCTGAATTCCGGGATATTCTGCCGCTTTTGAGTCACGATACTCTCGTAGCGGGTATTTCTCAGCAGGGGACGAGCACAGCGGTGATCGAGGCCGTTGAGGATGCCCGCAGGGCAGGTTTTCGTACGCTTGCTGTGACAGGGGAGGAGGAGACTCCGCTGAAGAAGGCAGCAGACGCGGAAATGCTTACCCCCTGCGGTTATGAGGATGCCGGGGCGACCACGAAAGGATACACGGCGACGACACTGGCACTTATGATGCTGTCGGAAGCGGTGCTGTCGAAAACGGTGCTGTCGGAGGCGACGCTGCCGGAGGCGATGTTGCCGGAAACTGTGTTGACAGAAGCTGTGCCGACGGTAGATCATAAAGACTCTGCCGATGTGGATATCCGGAAGCTCTGTGCTGCTGTGGAGAGAGGCCTGACAGGAACGGATACTGAAATCAGAGAGCTGTCCGGGAAACTGGCTTCGGCTGAAGAGCTGATTATTCTTATATCGGACGGACTGAAAGGGCATCTTCCTGAAATCGTGCTGAAATTTTCAGAAATGTGCCGGATTTCCGTGCGCGGCTATACGGCGGATGAATTTGTACACGGCATCTATAATTCCGTGACGGAGCGCAGCGTTTTTCTTTTTCTGCAGTACGGGAATGCGACCTGCACGGAAGTGCGCCTGCAGGAGTATTACCGCGAAAAGGGATTTAAGGTCCTCACGTTCGCGGGGGAACAGAAGGATGGCTGCATCGGGCTGGAATTCATACCGCTCCTCCAGAAGCTCTGCGTACTTACTTCCAGGGAGAAGGGAATTAATATTAATATTCCGAAAGACCCGGACTTTCACAGGATCATCGGCAGCAAGAAAGAAAGCAGAAATGTCTGCCGTAATAAGGAATGATACGACAGACATGGCCGAATCGGCAGGCATGTGAAACGGATCATGCACGATCTGCAATTGCTTTCTAAAAAGTACATGTTCATGCCTTGCAGGATTTTTGCGTTCGAACTATGATAGCATTGTAAGATGACTGTAAAGATGACACAAATGTAAAAGATTGACCATGCAGATGTTTTAGGAGGTTCGTTATGCCTGTACATGTACTCAATGAAGCAAATCGCTGCCTGCAGTGTAAGAAGCCCCTCTGCCGTATGCAGGGATGTCCGATCCAGACTGATATCCCCGAAGTGATCCGCCTGTTCAAGGAGAACAGGATGATGGAAGCGGCGGAGATCCTCTTCGAGAACAATCCGCTGTCCGTAGTCTGCTCACTGGTATGCAACCATGAGGGACAGTGCGAGGGACATTGCATTCGCGGCAAAAAAGGAGAGCCGGTCCATTTCTCATCCATTGAGAATTATATTTCTGATTCCTGTTTTGAACGGCTGGATCTGAGCTGCGCCCCGTCCAACGGCATGAAAGTCGGTGTAGTCGGAGCCGGTCCGGCAGGTATCACGATCGCGATTATTCTGGCCCGCCGCGGATACAAGGTCACTGTTTTTGAAGGCCGTGAGAAGATCGGCGGAATTCTCCGCTACGGCATTCCGGAATTCCGTCTTCCGAAGTCCATTCTGGATCGCTACTATCACAGAATGCGTAAGATGGGCATTCTGTTCCGACCGAACTTCAACCTGGGCGGATCCACCAGTATACAGGATCTTCTCGATGACGGATACCGGTCTGTCTTCGTAGGGACCGGCGCGTGGAAGCCGCGCAAGCTCGGCATTCCCGGGGAAACGTTCGGTCATGTCTTCTACGCGATCAACTATCTGCATAATCCGGATGTCTATGATCTCGGTGATAAGGTCGCGATCATCGGTGCCGGCAATGCCGCCATGGATGTGGCCCGCACGGCGATCCGCCACGGGTCCCGCGATGTGACTGTCTATGTGCGCGGAGACAAGGTCGCTGCAGCGGAACATGAGTTTAATTACGCACAGCTGGATGGTGTACATTTTGAATACCGTAAGGCAGCTGTCCGTATTGTCGATGAGGGCGTCGTTTTCTGTGATCTGGTGGATGATCCCGAGACAGGAGAGCTTGTGGAAGACCGCTCGACGGACGCCCTGGTCGAGGCGTCCAGTATCATCGTATCCATCTCTCAGGTCCCCAGGAACCGTCTTGTAACGGCTGATCATGATCTCCGTCTGAATGAGCGCGGCACGCTGCAGACAGACAAGCACGGCGAGACGACGATGGAAGGCGTATTTGCATCCGGCGACGTTGTGACCGGCGCCAAGACGGTCGTCGCAGCGGTCGCGGTATCCAAGCAGATCGCGGACAACATGGATGCGTACATGCAGAAGAAATACGGAAATGCAGATAAATAACGGATTAACAGATGGGTAAGACCGGGAATTGTGACCGGTCGATCCGGAAAGTTCGTGCAAATATCAGGCAGGGGGGAATCTGTCATGTGTTGTCGATACTTAGCTGAAACCTCTCCGGAGCTTCGGGAGATCATTGAGCAAATGGACCGTTCCCCTCTGGCAGACCGATGGAACCGGGTAACGGAGGTGAAGCGGTACGGGGAGATCCGGCCGACCGATGTTGCTGCGGTCATCGCGTCGAACCGCCGGAAGGAGCGCGCGGTCTTTCCCATGAAGTGGGGGTTTTCCGGAAAATCGCTTCTTATGAACGCGAGGTCGGAAACGGCCGCCATGAAGCCTACATTCAGGGAATCGTGGGAAAGGAGGCGGTGCATCGTGCCCGCCACGGCGTATTTCGAATGGGAACATTCGGTGCGCAGCGATGGCAGGAAACGCACCGGAGATAAATTTATGATCCGTCCGAAAGACAGCGGGATGACTTGGCTTTGCGGTCTCTACAGGATCGAGGAAGGGCTTCCGGTCTTCGTGGTCCTGACCCGGGAGCCGGGGGAGGGCATACGGTTCATTCATGACCGGATGCCGCTGATCCTGCCGGAGAAGTATATCGATGACTGGATCTGTCCGGATACGAGACCGGAGGAACTGCTCGGGGAAGCGCTGACGGATATGTGCTTTGAGAAGGTGTGAGACACGTGGGATACGAGGTAAGCGTCAGGGATTAATGCCTCCGGTGGATCGCAGCCGCATTTTTCCGGCGTAAAAAATTGGCCGTCTTCCCTTTGGATCCGTATAAATAGATAGATCCAAAAAAACATTGAAGGTGGGGAGACAGAAATATGAAAGATAATACAATTAAGATTGAAGAACTTGAGTATATCACAGGCGGAAGAAGATTCTACCTCGATGAAGGCAAAAAAGTCGATAAGGCAGCAGATGAGCTGGTGGACAACTTCGCAAAAGAAAAAACAGGTCTGAAAGAGACCTTTAAGGGAGTCTGCAATATTTTCAACTACGCGTTTTATATTGACAAACTTCCGGAGAAGTCACCGGCAGAGCCGTATGATCCGAAGATCGATTACGGCAGCAAATGTTGCTGTGTATTATAAAGATAACGAAGAGGCCTTGAGGGTGATCCGGGATTCGGTCCGGAATTATGTCAGCCGGAGCTGAGCTGAATGCTGCACTTCCGTCTCGCAGGCGAGAATTGAATAATGTTGAAAAAATGAGGCGCCGTCGGACATGAGATCCGACGGCGCTATTTGTCCTGCATGACAATCATTTCGGGCATATGTTATAATTTTTCAGAGGAAGACCGTCATAAGGCTCTAGCATCCGGTCTTAAAGGAGACAGAATTATGCGCACGATTTATCTTATAAGGCACGGTCATACAGATATCGGTCCCGGCTATAAATCCGTATGCCTGGGACGCAAAGATGTGCCCCTTATACAGGAGGGCGTGAAGCAGGCGGAGCGTCTTGCGCTGTACTTCAGGGATAAAAAAATTGACGCTGTCTATTCAAGCCCGCTTATCCGATGCCGTGAGACCGCCCGGATCCTGACGGAAAAGTCCGGGCACAAGAACCTGCCGATCTATATAGAGGAGGACTTCACGGAGGTAGACATCGGTGAGTGGGACGGACTGCCTTTTACCGAACTCATGGAGAAGTACCCTGAGGAATATGCAGAGCGCGGAGAGCATCTGGGAACCTACGTTATACGAGGCGGGGAATCACTTGAAAAGGCCGGTGAGCGGTTTGCGGGAGCCTGTGAAAAAGTGCTGGCTGAAAGTAGCGGGGATATTCTGATCGTTGCGCACGCCGGTGTGATCCTATCCTTTCTGTGCAGGCTGACGGGGACGGATACAGACGATTTGCTGAAGCTTGTCGTGCCGGCTGCAAGCGTGACGATTCTGGAGGATGTGGAAGGTGATAGTTCCGGGGGACCGGAGAGCAGGG
>CAMNDN010000058.1:0-11689 GCA_946535445.1 uncultured Lachnospiraceae bacterium | reverse complement strand
AGATCTCAAACTTCTCGATGATCGTGTCATTTACGAACTCTGACTTCAGCTCCCCAAGTCTTGCGAAATGGGCCTGTCTGCCATGTGCCGCAAGAGCATCCGCATCACGCCATTTCTCAACCAGAAGCAGCTCCTCACTTCCGTCCGTCGGCCTGTAATAGTCGTACTTGATGTTTCCGTCTTCCGCACGGCAGGCGATATCTATTCCTTCTGTTATGATCATCTCCAGAAATTCTTCTCTCATCCCGGGTTTGCATTTGTATGTTACATTCAGAACTATCATGTGTCTCCTCCTTTTCCGTTTGTCAGCTGGTCATTCTATTAAAAACTAAGGTCTGCAACATTCACCGTGTTGTCATGGTCCTCAATAAGCCCCACCAGGTCCTCTGTCTCCTCAGAAAGGATAGTCCTCATTCTCATAGGTAATGAACCGATGTCCCTCTTTATCATACCGCCGCTTCTCAAAAAGAAGCCGCAGTGTCTCCGCAGCATCATAGGGAGACAGCGGTGCAGGATTCTCCTCTCTCCCATCGGTCCTGATCCATCCCGGATGAACACAGAAGATATTAATTCCCGGATCATCCTTCGTATCGTTATAAAATGTCATCGTCCCCATATTAACGGCTGCTTTTGCCATCGCATAATCAAGATAGTTCGAGCGGAAACATTTCGTGATGCTCCCCGCTTCAGAACTTATATTGATGATAAGGGACATCCCCTCTCCCTTTTTAAGAAGCGGATAGAACGCTTTCATGACTCTCATGGTCCCAAGAGCAGAAACGTTGAAGGTTTCCAAAATCGAATCCATATCCGCATGAAGGAAATCTTCTTCCATCCCCAGGGCGGACAGGACAGCATTGTTGATCAGCAGATCCAGATGCCCTATAGCAGCCTCCACTTCGAAAGCAGCACGTTCAACCGACTCAGTAGATGAAATATCCATGTTGACGATATGCAGTCTTTCCCCATATTCTCCTTTGAGCCGTAAAAGAGCTTCCGATTCTCTCCTGACAGTCGCAACTACATTGTCGCCGGCTTCCAGATAGCGCAGCACAAGGTTGTAGCCAAGTGCATAGCTTCTTCCGGTCCCGGTGATCATTACATTCTGAGACATATTCTGCTCCATCTTTTCCCGCTCCATCCGGCGGATCGTATCCATCTGATCATTCAGAGCAAGAGTGGTACGGTCGATCTCATGCTGCATTGTACTCCTCGGGTGCCATATAATCATATTGGATCTCTACACCCACCAGATCCGCAGATACCGCCACAGGCCCATATTCTCATGGTAGCGGCCTCCGGAACGTGTGGAAGTGTCGCCGATCGTCAGGACAACACGATCCTCCGCCGAAGCATATTCTTCTGCGGCAGATCCTTTTGAGTCAGTTCCTTCTGCGGCAGATCCTCCCGCGGCGGCAGCAGAACATGGCAGCTGCAGCATTAGCAATATAGATAATATGAAAGACAGAAATCTTTTCACAGCAATTCATCCTCTCGCATGACGTTCTGAAGTATCATAGTACCCTTTTCCCCATTTTGTGTAGTCACACCAGGGCTTCAAAGTATCTTCTTTAACGACCCGCTCCAGCAATGCAAGCGTGGCGATCCGATCTTCTCTTTCAAATCCCTCAAGCCTCAGCAGGACCGGATCTACCCACCGCTGTTTCCTTTTATCAACAAAAACCTCATCGTAATATAAAAAATACCTGTACAGGAACACGTCTTCCTCAAGACCGCTGATCTCAACGATCTCCTCCAGGTCCAGATTTTCGATAACAGGTCTTTCTTTCGGAAAAAAATCGCTGTACTCTCTGAAATCTTCATCAACCAGGCGTTGGAGCAACATGTACAGGAAATGCGGATACTTTCCACCCGTCGTATTGAGTTCTTTCCAGAGCGGTTCTGACAGCTTATACGTTTCCCTTAGCGTTTCTTCGGGTACCTTATAATAAATTCTGATTTCGGAAAAAGTCATACAACTGGCTTCCGGCCACTTACCGTCAATCGTCCCGTGAAGATCATACTCCCGAGCCCAGGGATCATAGGCATATCCGAACCGCCCGTGCATTTTCCGATCGTGCTCCCTGTAATGGTAGATTCCCTTTTCAATACTACTTTTACGACGATTCTGATAAATATCTGATTTCCAGTTCCTGTTATCATTACCTATGTTTTCATCATACAGGGAATAGACAACCCATATAATAAATAGTATTAAAACTGTTCCCATCGTGTTTCCCCCTTTTTTAAATGAAAAAGCACAAACCTCGGAAAACCGTATTCAGTTCCCGTAATCATCTTCCTGCTTTCAGCTCGTCTGGAACACATACAGATCATCTATCTCCAGCGAATCCAGATTCCTTTCGATCCTGTTCAGATGATCATCCAGATAACGGTACACCTCATCCATATACCGCTCAAGCTCTCTCTTTAAGTCCTGCCGGATCTTCTTACTGTCATTTACAAAAATTTTGATATTTACGATCGTGTCCCGTATCCCGGACTCCACTCTGTCATTCTTTAAAATGTCATCGAGAAACTGCATTCTCTCCCTGAGCAGATTCAAGTCAGCCGTGACCTGTTCCTTGATCGTCTGCATCGCGTCAAAATGTATATCTGCCGACGTTAAATAATCATCCGAGTCCATCTCGAATCCGATCATGGCATACTTCTTAGAGAGTTCCGTATAATACTCTATAGCGTCATTGTACATGGAATTGATCTCAGAAACCAGCTCATTGACAAAAGAACTGCAGTTATTGTTTATATCCTGTTCCAGGGCTTTTATCTGATTCTTTCTCAGGAACGGAACCATCCATTTCAGCCTGTCGGGCTTTTTTAAGAGCTCTTCCTTTTTTAAAGCGAAAAGGCTCTCAAAATGTTTCCGGGCCTGATACGGCACCTTGCTCTTCAGGGAAGCCCATACATTTCTGATGACAGAAAGGAAAATTTCTTCCTTTCCGAACTGCTCGACCGTCCCGCCCAGCAGCACTTTCCTGACGTTGCTTACGAACACAAAGTTCCTGTCGTCAATCGAATCGATCCCGCGCTTTTCGAGTTCCTCTTTCACGGAATCTCTGAGCACGATGCCATCCGGGTCGCTTTTGGAATTGCAGTGGGTCAGCGCTACGGTCACATGATTCTTTTCACGCAGCAGCTCCTCCATGATGTCCAGTTCGAAATCCTCAACACGCGCGGATTTTGCATTGAGACAGAAGATGATCGTGTTGAACCAGTCACTGATCTTCTTCGTATCGTGACGCTCGATCTCCTTGAAGATGGTATTCTTCCACTCCTCCGCTTTCTGCGCGCTCGGCTCCAGTCCCCATGTATCATAAATATGCATCTCAAAATGCTCATCATACTGATACGTGAACTCTTTGATTTCCATTTTCGTGACCGGCGCGCCGACTCCGACCTGCTGGAGTTCTCTCCCGAACATATAGTTCAGAAGGGAGCTCTTTCCGACGCCGGACTTTCCGATTATCAATACATTTGTACTCTCTTTATTAAGACTTTCGTTCAAATGCGCTCATGCCTCCACATCCTTGCTTTTCTTCACAGCAATGTTCGTAATTTCCTGAATATTAAATTCACTCTTATGTTCATTTACGTACTTGTAGGCCTCTTTTAACCGGTCACTGTTCATGTACTGGGCAAACGGCAGATTCTGCGCCCCGTTATTATCCACACAGGCTGCCAGATACTGCTCGCACACAATGGCGATCGCAAATCCCAGAGCCGCCGTTACACTGGCCGCAACGGCCGTGTTCACAGTCGCATTGATGGCGTTTCCTGCCAGCGGAATGACCTTCACAAGACTGGAGGCCAGCGTCCTTCCGAGAACGGAGACCGCCGATGTCCCGAGAAGATCGGCCATCAGCTGCTTCTTTTCGGTGCGAATACCGTATCCGTTGATGATTTCAAAACACATCTTTACCTGCAGGCCCATCAGCGGGACCGAATCTGTGAACGGCACATTGATAAAGGACGTTGCCACCACCGTACCGCCCGCAAGCGTGGCATACTTGGGTATGACTTTTCCGGAGATGAACTTCCTCTTCATCTGCAGCGACTTCTTTATGGCCGGAACAAATCCCGCTCTCAGGGATTCATCCAGATGCATGAGCGCCCAATCCGTTATCTCTTCTTTCTGCACATATTTTCTTTTTATTTCTTCATCCCAGCCGACGGTCTTTTCATCACATGCGTACGTGAAAATCGAGATATCCGGTATCTTCTCCAAAACAGCCCTCTTCAGAGAAATGATCCCTTCTTCATCCACGCAGTCCACCTTGGTCAGTATGATCATGACCGGAATCGAGTACTTTTTCCGGATTTCACGGATCATTTTTTCGTCTGCTCCGAAGAACCGGTTATTGGCTGCAGCCACACAGTACCACACTTCATGAATATGGCCGGACATATCTTCCGGATTCTCCTTGATCTTCTTTTCGATGACGCCAAGCACATCTCTCATGAACTTGTTTTCATCCGTCCCGATATTATAGCCCTGACTGTCATAGAGCGTGATGTTGGCTCCTTCCGGGCTGTAGGCGTGAATGCCGCTGGTCTTGGATCTTCCCTGATTTCCGATCTCGGGACCTTCCGCATCACTCATTTGAAACAAATCTCTGATCAGCGTACTTTTCCCTACGCCGGTCGCGCCGCATATTAAAATATTCGGCTTCTTCACCTCGCTCTGTATCTTCTCAAATGCCTCATCGAAATCAAAATTTTCATAGTCAAATCTATCCATTTTCTTCTCCCTGTTCATAAGATGATCCAAGCGTTCGGGAATAATAAGATCTCCCTCTCTGAAATACGGGCCTAACTGTGCGGTCGCCGCCTGTTCCCCGTTATTGATCCAATCTTCCGTCGTCTCCTTTGAGATACGGATCGTGTCGATGACCTGCTTCGCATGCAGCGTGGGATATACATGATACAGGATGGTATTTTCCACCATCTCCATGGCCGCCTGATTCCCCGCGCGTTCCGAAAGATGCACGACGATCAGCTTTTTAAAGCCGCTCCTGACCAGAGGCATATAGGGTGTGTTGTCCCTGCATCCGCCGTCCCTGTACAGAAAGTGATGGATCCTGATCGGATCATACACCAGCGGAAGCGCAGCCGAAGCCATCACAATTCTCTCAACATCCCAGGAATTTCTGTAATTCAGGCAGTAATAATCCGCATTATGGAACTGCCCGACAGCCAGTTCCACAGGCGGCTCCGTCTGCTTCTGAAGACTCTGCCGAGCCAGGCATGAAAAGACAATTCGATCATTTGGGATCTTCCTTTCGAGTACCCGCTTTACGATTTCAGAGAGCTTTTCCTGCGTAAAGATAGACCCTCCGGACAATGTAAAAAGTTCCCCGGCCATCATCATGGCGTTGACCGGCAGTACAGCGGAGCCTGCCAGCATTTGCAGAAGTGCCTCTGCTCCCTTCCGTACGGACTCCCGGTTCACAGGCGTCAGGTCTTCCTGCCTGATCGACAGCCATATCTCTTCAGCCTCCTTACGTTCCGCGCATGAGAATAATACGCTGTTCAGGGCGCCGACCGACGTGCCCGAGATGCCTGTTATCTTATGAATAAGGCCGGTCCTCTCAAGCCATCTCCAGACGCCTATCTCAAAGGCTCCTTTAGCTCCTCCTCCGGAAAGCACCAGCCCGTATTCCCTCGTCTTTATCTGTTCAAGGGTCCGCTCCCTGATCGCCATATTTGAAAGGAGGCCTACAATCTCGATCGGGTTCCCCTTCAGCCGGACAGTGCCATCCTCATCACACAGCAGGCACAGGCTGTCATAGCGATGGTCGTAGAAGGTCCATCCGTTTGCAATCTCATAACACCTGTAAAACCCTCTCAGGTAATCGGGTTCGTTTTCGAGTTTGGCGGCTTTCGCCTTCTCTTTCACCGCATCCCGCGCAGGACCGGTATTCCAGTACAGGCAGAATTCATCGAGCTGATGAGCAGAGAGCATATTCAGATTGGCGATATCACGTTCTTTAATCATGGGCTGTCATTCCGCACTGCTTTCCAACAGTTTCTTCGCTTTCACTTTATCGGTCCGGCACAACGGGGTGATTCATACATTTTTCCGGTAGAAAAATAATTATACGACCGGCATCCCCCCGCACAGACCTTTCCGTACTTGCAGGTCTTACATTTCCCGGTCAGCAGGTCTTGTGTAAAACCCCTGTTATAAGAGAATGCATCCGGATCGTTCCATATTTCCTTCAGGGACCTCTCCCTCAGATTTCCCTCGATGAAATAGTCATCATACATCGCTTCGCAGCCGCGCACATTTCCGACGCTGTCAATTCCGATCCCCGATAAGCCGGCCCTGCATCCGGCAAATGCTGCCTTCCCGCTGGGATTCCCCCTTATATAGCCTTCTTCCCCGGTAAAATATCCGATATTGTCCGCCACGCCGATCAGGAACTCCGATTCTTCCATATGGTCCGCAACGAATCGGATCACGTCCTCGAAGCAAATATCTGTAGAGAACTCCGCTTTCGACGCGTTCCCCATCGGAGAACATGCCTGCAGCTGCCAGGCAAATATATTCTTTCTTTTCAGTACATCATACAACTCATCCAGGTGCAGAACATTCCTGCTGTGCAGCGTGCTGATCACAGACACCGGGATGCCGCTTTTGCTCAATACATCGACTGCATGTATCGCTCTGCGAAAACTGCCTTTCTGACGAAAGGCGTCATGAATTGTTTCCGGTCCGTCTATGGATACCGCGACAGACTCTATACACGCATCTTTGAGCTGCGCGATCAGCTGATCGGACATCTTATATCCGTTTGTGATGACAGAGACCCTTACCTTCCGTTCCGTCAGCGTTTTTGCGACCGCTGCCCAGTCCGGACGCATGAACACTTCTCCGCCTATCAGAGAAACCCTTTTGCAGCCGAGATCAGCCAGCTGTCCTGCCACATTCAGACACTCCTCAGTGGTCAGCTCATTCCTACGCGCCGTGCCCGCTTTCGAGCCGCAATACCTGCAGGAGAAACAGCATGCCAAAGTCAGCTCCCATACACAGGAACGAAGCCGATAATGATATTGCCTTTGAACCATTTTGTCTATTTCCTCTTCAGCAGATCCCGATCTTCGATCATTCTTAACTATTTCCTCTTCAGCAGATCCCCGATCTTCGATGAAAGACCCTTCTTCTTCGTGAGCGGTGGCGCGCCATAAAGAACATTCATTATATTCTCCTGTTCTCTTTCCCGCACCCGGGATGTCCTGGTCCCGCAATAGGGGCAAAAAATCGACAGAGGAGAAATCTGACTCAGGCAATTGCTGCAGAACAGGATCGTATCTTCGGGATCTATGGCTATCTTCTGCTTACGCCCGCAGTAAATACAGAAGCGCGAATTTTCCGGAATCTTTCTCCCGCAGTGCATGCAATAGACTGCTTTTCTGTCTTCGGCTTTCTCCGGGCTGACATCCGGCTCGTCCTTTTGCATATCCGGCTCGCTCCCCGGCACATCCGGTTCGTCCTTTTGCGCATCCGGCGGATCATTTACAAAATCCATGTCCGGCTCAGGCGGAGCATACAAAATATTCATGAACGTGTCATCATCTATTAACCTTTCAGGCAGATCGGGCGCTGCATAAAGCTCGGTCATATAAGATCGGTCCGGTTCCTCGTCCCAGCCGGCAGCACCCCTGCCGTAAGGATCCGCCTGGTTAAACGGGTAAACTTCTTCCTTCAGAGTCCTGTACGCTCTCTCAGGCAGAACAGCTATCCTTTCCTCCCTCAGAGCATTCAGCGCTTTGTCAAAATTCTCCTCTTTCGTGAGAATGTAATCCGTATTATAGGTTGAGACGGCAAATATGCTGATCCCCCTTTCCGCCAATATCCCTGCAATGCGGGCAAGTATCCCGATCAGGGAGAAATCCAGCACGCCGCAGACCCGGAAAGCTCTCCAGCCATCCTCGCGGATCAGCGTATTGTCCGGGACAGATTCCACAGGGCAGACAAGGGATTTTTCTTCGTCTGTGATCGCGGTAAATACAAATGGCTGCTCAATGTCGACGTCGGAATAGTCCGATACCTTGCAGACAGAGAATCGGATATCCAGCGGCTCGACCTGTATGGGAAGAGCGTCCTTGCCCGGCTTCATGCTTTCAGGGGAAATGTTGTCTGTATGCTGATCCTTCATGTTTTTCCCTCCTTAATGACAGCTGTGTCTTATATCTGTACTGAACTTTTATACTCCTTTATAGATCCACCACAAAATCATGCACTGCACCAGCAGGATCAAAGGAAGACCATAGCGGAAATACCAGTGCCTTGTCTTGTGATGAAATAAAAGCATTCCGAGAATTGCCCCGATACTGCCTCCGATGACGGCAATTCCGAGAAGCGTCTTCTCGCTGATCCGCCATGCTCTTCTCCTCGCTCTTTTCTTGTCAATGCCGTACAGGGCAAATGCCACAAGATTTACCAAAACCAATAATATAATAACATGCATTTCTATTCTCTACCTTACATCAGCGGATTTCACGTTCCTCATCTATGATCTCCGCCTCACAGTTCTCCTCCACGAACAGTGAAATCTTCTCCATCAGGCTATCCGCCTGGGCATTATGCGGCACGATGGCAGCGACACCAATCACAATGATCTGATGCGTGTCCTGCTCATCGATCTCTGCCGCAGAAACATGAAAGCGGTTCTGCAGCTTCGCCAGTATGCTCTTTGTGATCATTCGTTTCTCTTTCAGGCTGTGGACCCAGGGGGCATGAAGCCTGAACGTAATAGCAGCTATAATCATAATTCTTTCAGATAGCGGACCGTCTTCCCGGTCCTATTGACATAATAAAGGTACTCTCATAGATAAGCATACCAATCGTAATCTGCTACTGCAAGGACAGGTTACCAAATAAAGTTCTTTCTTATTGAATCGGAAATGTCTGTGACCCTAACTCCGGACCAAGCAAATTGCTTTTTGCCGTAAGTGTCACTTCTGTCTCTGTATCCGTTAGTTCGTAAGCCATAGCACATTCAATTCTTCCGGTAAATTCTATGCTCACTCTAGAATCAATCCAGAATACTGTTTTTCGCAACGCAGCAGAGCACACCCTTGGGAAGTACACACACCACCTTCCCCTTTGCAGTCTTACCGATCTTGTCGTAAAGCCGTCCTGCGCTGTAGCTCTCACCCAACACCGTATAGGCGCTGTTTGCCACATAGCCGACAAGACCGAGACCATCCATCTCTACTTTGATTGCTTCTTTATCAAATTCGTTGTCCGGCTCCTTGATGAGTCTGACCTTCATCCCTTTCTTAAAGAAATCCTGACCGTGGCGATACTTAGTTCCGGTAATCGTAAAATACAGTTTCTTCATGGCGTGCCTCCTCATAAACACTCATCACCCGATAGTTGTCCTTTTTCTTTATGCCTACATTATGAAGGAGACCTCTGTCCGAAAATACGGACTACCGGAATAATCTTATAGTGCTCAAATGACTGGCTGCTCTGCGAACTGTAACAACCGGCATAAAAATACCCTGCCGGTTTCCGAGCCGGCAGGGTATATCTAAAATTTTTGCGGCAATCCGCACTTTTTTCACCTGGATCTCATCCTCCTATTGCATATCCCTTCTCCCTCAAAGTAATCAAAGTCTTATCAAGATTTTCCTCTTTCGTAAGGATCGGACAATCTATTTCATATGTTTGTTTTTGTTTTACTTTTTCTTAACCGAAGCAACAACCATCCCCGTCAGAGCCAGCAGCGCAAGCGCATTCGGAATGACCATGAGCTGATTGAACATATCCGAAAGCTCCCACACAAGATCGTTGGACGCAAGCGTACCCAGGAAAATGAACACGAGCGCGATCACCTGATAGACGCCGACCATCTTCTCGCCGAAAAGATAGATCACATTGATCTTGCCAAACATGTTCCAGCTGAGTACCGTCGAAAATGCGAAGAAGAACAGGCAGATCGCGACAAAAATGTTGCCGAACCCGCCGAACACCGAGCTGAAGGCCGTCTGCGCCAGGTTGGACTTCATAATCGCTTCTCCGGCCGCATTGACGGATTGTTCCGTGTAGCCATTTGCCAGAACGCCGTCGAGCGTGTAGAGCGTCGAAATGATCACCAGCGCATTCAGGGTGAGCACGACAAATGTGTCAATGAATACGCCGATCATGGCGACGATTCCCTGGTCATGGGGCTCTGCCACATTGGCCTGAGCATGGGCGTGAGGCGTGGAGCCCATGCCCGCCTCATTGGAAAAGAGACCTCTCTTTGCTCCCTGCGAGACCGCCGTCTTGATGGCCGTGCCGAAGCTGCCGCCGATGATGGCCTGCGGTGTAAATGCGTACCGGAAGATCATGCCGATCGTAGCCGGAATATAGGTGATTCTCATTATCAGCACCACAATGCCGCCCGCGATAAAGATCAGCGCCATGACAGGCACGATCTTCTCCGTGACAAAGGCGAGACGGTCCATGCCGCCAATAAAGATTAATGCACAGATCGCGGCGAGTGCGATTCCCACCGTCCAGGAGGGAATGCCGAAAGCCGTCTGGAATGTCGAGCCAATGGAATTGGACTGCACCATGCAGCCGAAAAAGCCAAGAGCGAGAATGATCGCAACGGCGAAAAATCCTGCAAGAAATCTGCCGGCATTTCCCTTAAAAGCCGTTGTAATATAATAGACCGGACCGCCGAGAATACCGCCCTTCTTATCCTTTTTCCGGGTCTCCTGTGCGAGCACGGCCTCCGCATAGATGGTCGCCATGCCGAAGAAGGCGATGACCCACATCCAGAAAATGGCGCCGGGCCCGCCGGTCAGAATCGCCCCGGACGCGCCGACAATATTTCCGGTTCCCACCTGCGCCGCGATCGCCGTCGCCAGCGCCTGGAAGGAACTCATGCCGCTCTCCTGCTTTCCGCCGTGAAGGGAAAGATTGCCAAACACCTTCTTCATGCCCGCCCCGAAAAAACGCACCTGCACAAATTTCGTCTTAACGGTGTACCAGAGCCCGACCAGAATGAGCAGGAACACGAGAACATAGTCCGAGAGATATGCGTTGATTGTCTGAACCAGCTGCAAAAGCATAAAAAAACCCTCCCATCCGTTTTGGAACTGACAGAATGTCCGCAATCCGGATCGAGGGTGAAAGAGCACAACAAAAACGGCCGTTACGCCGTTCACGCAAGTCCTGTCCTTTTACCTGAGAGATTCGGCGCTCCACGCGCCTTGCACCTTCGGTACCCTTCCGGGATTCTCCAGAACATTCTCCGCTTCCGGTCGCTGCCCATCTCAAGGCACCTGAGAGTATTACTCCTTCGGCGGGAGCGCGTCTCCGCGCTTCCTTTTCCCGGAAGTTTCCAAATTCATCATGATTAAAAACAGCAAATGAAACTTTAGCACGACAGCGCGGATGTGTCAATAATTTTTCAGGCACAAGGCGATATGAGGCCAGTTACCACAACAACTTGTAGCAAATGGCGCTCCGCTTCGGAAATATGCGCGCGGCAAGATCATCTTCCCGCGTACGCTCTGTACACAGGACATTTTTCCATGTTGCAGAATGTTCGCTCCATATGATTATGGCCGTTTGACTGGTATTTTGTACTCAGATCAAAACAGACTACGCAGGGCAGAAGCATCTATGCCGAAAGGCACAGTGAAACACACGGCACGTGAAAGTATG
>CAMNDN010000057.1:0-11712 GCA_946535445.1 uncultured Lachnospiraceae bacterium | reverse complement strand
AAGTACCGGCGCTGTGGATGTCCCTTCATGAATATTTATGCACTTTTTCTGCTTAATGTGACAGCCCTTTTTTGGAAGACAGCTGAGATATACGCTCCGCGAGGATGCGCAGGGATTCGGTCCGGAAGATGTCAGCTGACGCTGACCCGAATCCCGCGCCAAGTCTCGCGAGGGAGACTTCACTCAGGAGAAATGAGGAAACGTAAATGATCATCGATACGCATGCGCATTATGACGATGAGGCATTTGATGCAGACCGGGAAGAGCTTCTGGCATCACTTGCCGGAAACAATATCGGTCCGGTCATGGACATCGGCTCCACAAGAGAGAGCCTGCCGAAGATCCGGGAACTTATGAAGCGATATGATTTTGTCTACGGGGCGATCGGTCTTCATCCGGATGAAATCGGAGACCTGACGGAGGAACTGCTGGATGAAATGCGGGAGGATATGAAGAACCCGAAAGTTCTGGCCGTCGGGGAGATCGGTCTGGATTATTACTGGAATAAAGAGAAAAAGGAGCTTCAGACGGAAGCCTTTCGCAGACAGATCCGGCTCGCTCAGGAGTGCGGCAAGCCGGTCGTCATCCATTCCAGAGAGGCTGCAGCGGACACGCTGGATATCGTGCGGGAGATGTACGGAAAGGGATCTCCCTGGGAACGCCTGCACGGACAGGTGCAAATGACCGGAACGGATGCGGACGCAGGACCTGCGGAGCGAAAGGGCGTGATGCACTGTTATTCTTATTCTGTGGAGCAGGCAAGGATCTACACCCGGGAGCTCGGATTCTACCTGGGGATCGGCGGGGTCGTAACATTTAAGAACGCGAAAAAGCTTAAAGAGGTGGTGGCGGATACACCGCTGTCCTACCTGGTCCTGGAGACGGATTGTCCGTATCTTGCCCCGGTGCCCTATCGGGGAAAGCGGAATTGCTCGTTATATCTTCCTTATGTTATTCGTGAGATCGCGGCCATCAAGGGCGTGAGCGAGGAAGAGGTGGAGCGTGTGACGGAGGAGAACGCCAGGAAACTGTTCCTGATTTTCTGACAGGGAAAAATAGATAAAAAGCGCACAGAATAAATTGGATAATGTGCTGAATTCATTGAATTGAACATGAAATTCAGAGAACGGGGGACGTGAAATCCATTTACATGTTCCCCGTTTGCGTTTATAATAATACATATAATGTCCTCGTATTTCGAGTGGCTGTTTAGGCAGTTTGCACTAAAAAAGAAAACACAGCGGGTAGCTGTGGAAGGAGAAGAGGTAATCCTATGGAAAATGAATATCTGTTTTCAGAACTGGATCAGTATCTTTTCGGTCATGCCACGCATTATGATCTGTATAAAAAGCTTGGCGCTCATCCGACTACCATAGACGGAGTGGACGGAACCTATTTTGCGGTATGGGCACCGAATGCACAGCGTGTTTCCGTTATCGGAGAGTTCAATGACTGGGATACAGAAGCCAATATTATCACCAATGAAGATGATATCGGTGTATGGCAGGGATTTATCCCGAACGCGAAAGCCGGCCAGATGTATAAGTATTTCATCATCGGATATCAGGGTGAGCACCTTTACAAGGCAGACCCGTTCGCCAATCAGGCAGAACTTCGTCCGGGAACGGCATCCGTTATTGCGGATCTGCGCAATCTGAAATGGAGCGACTCCACCTGGATGAAGAAGCGCCAGAAATTCGATATCAGTAAAGATCCGATGGTCATCTATGAGTGCCACATCGGTTCCTGGATGAAGCATCCGGAATCTGCCGGCAGAGGCAAGGAAGGCTTCTACAATTACCGTGAGTTCGCCGAGAAAGCTGCAGATTACTGCAAGGATATGGGTTACACCCACATCGAGCTGATGGGTATTGCGGAGCATCCGTTCGACGGTTCCTGGGGATATCAGGTCACCGGTTACTATGCACCGACCTCCCGCTACGGAACGCCGAATGACTTCCAGTATATGATCAATTACTTCCACAAGAAGGGTATCGGCGTTATCCTTGACTGGGTACCGGCACACTTCCCGAAAGACGCTGCAGGTCTTGCATGCTTCGACGGCACAGAGCTGTACGAGCACAAGGATCCGCGTCAGGGCGAGCATCCGGACTGGGGTACCAAGATCTATAATTACGGCCGTCCGGAAGTCAAGAATTTCCTTATGGCAAATGCCCTCTACTGGGTCGAGTTCTTCCACGTTGACGGCCTCCGCGTAGACGCGGTCGCATCCATGCTGTATCTTGACTACGGCAAGAAGGACGGTGAATGGGTAGCCAACAAGTACGGCGAGAACAAGAACCTTGAAGCCATCGAATTCTTTAAGCATATGAACTCCTGCCTGCTCGGCAGAAATAAGGGCGCTGTCATGATCGCCGAGGAATCCACCGCATGGCCGAAGGTCACAGCCAAGGTCGAGGAAGACGGACTCGGATTCTCCATGAAGTGGAACATGGGCTGGATGAATGACTTCCTGGAATACATGAAGCTTGATCCGCTGTTCCGTAAAGGCAATCACTATAAGATGACATTCTCGACATCCTATGCATACAGTGAGAACTATATCCTGGTTCTTTCACATGACGAGGTCGTTCATCTGAAGTGCTCCATGTGGAGCAAGATGCCGGGCATCTACGAGGATAAGTTCCACAACCTGCGTGCCGGTTATACCTATATGATGGGCCACCCGGGCAAGAAGCTTCTCTTCATGGGCCAGGAATTCGGCCAGCAGAGAGAGTGGAGCGAGGAGCGCGAGATCGACTGGTTCCTGCTTGAGACGGATCTGAACAGGCAGCTGCAGGATTATGTACGTGACCTGTGGAAGATGTATGCTAAGTATCAGTGCCTCCACGGAACAGACTACGACCCGCTCGGATTTGAATGGATCAACGCCGATGACGCGGACCGCAGTATTTACAGCTTCATGCGCAAATCCTCCGACGGCAAGAAGAACCTGCTGTTCGTCTTGAATATGACGCCGATGGCCCGTCCGGATTACCGCTGCGGCGTTCCGGTACTCGGAAACTATAAGCTGGTCATGAACTCCATGGATCCGAAGTACGGCGGCGATGCTCCGCGTACCAAGAAGACCTACAAGGCGACCGAAGGCGAGTGCGATAACAGACCGTACGCGATTGCTTACGATCTGCCGGCATACGGATGCGCGATCTTCGAGTTCGACTATGTGACGGATGAGAAGCCGGTCAAGAAAGCTGTCAAGAAGGCCGCTAAGAAGGCGATCGAAGCGCCTGAAGAGGCTCCGAAGAAAGCCGTCGAAGCGCTTGAAGAAGCTCCGAAGAAGGCAACGAGAAAGAGAGCAGGCAAGAAGAAAGCAGATGCTGAATAATCAGACTATCATTCGCCGGCTGGGTGACCAGCCGGCGTTTTTTCATGCAGCGGATTTTCTTCCGGGAAGCCGGATGTTCGTTGATCGATCATCGTTCGCAAAAGTACGACACATAAGTTTTCGGATATACAAAATGGCCGTGTTGTATATCGACAAGGACTGTCGGGACAGGATACTCTGATTACAGAAGAAGGAAAATATTACCTCTTACCCGAGAAACGAATGCATGATATTGTACGGGAGGATTTTATGGATTTTCAGAAATTTTATAACGGTGAGGAATTCAGAGCCTATGATTTTCTTGGTGCACATCCGCAGGATGGAGGCGGTGTGGTCTTCCGCACATTTGCGTTAAATGCGGAAAGTGTGTCCCTGATCGGTGAGTTCAATAACTGGACGGAAGCACCCATGTCCGACGCGAAAAGGAAAGGATTCTTCGAGCTTTCTGTTCCGGAGGCCAGGGTCGGCCAGATGTATAAATATGTCATTTACAGTAAGCTGGGACGCATTGAACACTGCGATCCCTACGGGTTCGGAATGGAGCTGAGGCCGGCATTTGCCTCGATCGTCAGAGACCTCAGGGAGTACACCTTCACGGACGATAAGTGGATGAAGACGCGAACGCTGAATTATGACAGGCCTCTCAATATTTTCGAGATGCATGTCGGCTCCTGGAAACGCAACGAGAATGATCCCAACGGATGGTACAGGTACGATGAGATCGCTGATGATCTGATCGCCTACTGCAAGGGGCTCGGATATACGCATGTGGAATTCATGCCGCTGGCCGAGCATCCGTTCGACGGATCCTGGGGGTATCAGCAGACGGGATTCTTCGCTCCGACATCCCGCTACGGAACGGCTGCGCAGCTGAAAAAGCTGGTAGATAAGCTGCATAATGCCGGGATCGGCGCAATCATGGATTTCGTGCCTGCCCATTTTGCAAATGATTACTACGCCCTCAAGGAATACGACGGGACCGAGCTTTACGAATACCCGGCAAGCGATGTCTCCGACAGCGAGTGGGGGACGCGCAACTTCATCTATGCCCGCCGCGAGGTCATGACCTTTATGCAGTCTGCGGCAAATTACTGGCTGGCGGAGTACCACTTCGACGGCCTCAGAATGGATGCCATCAGCCGGGTCATCTACTGGATGGGAGATGAGAAGCGCGGTGTCAACGAGACTTCCGTAGACTTCCTGAAGAAGATGAATGAGGGGCTTCACAGACTGCATCCGACAGCTATGCTGATCGCGGAAGATTCGACGTCCTATCCGGGGTGTACGAAACCGGCCTGGGCAGGCGGTCTCGGATTCGATTATAAGTGGGATCTGGGATGGATGAATGACACGCTGGATTATTTCATGAAGCAGTCGGATGAGCGTAAGGACCTTCCGGGCAAGCTGACGTTCTCCATGCATTACTTCTACAATGAGAGATATATGCTTCCCCTCTCGCACGATGAGGTCGTGCACGGGAAGAAGACAATCATCGATAAGATCTTCGGCGATTACGAGATGAAGTTCCCGCAGGCAAGGGCACTGTATATGTATATGATGGTACATCCGGGCAAGACGCTGAACTTTATGGGAAATGAGATTGCCATGTTCCGTGAGTGGGATGAGACGAAGGAGCCGGACTATTTCCTTCTGAAGTATCCGATGCATGACTCTTTCCGGCATTATTTCTCGGAGCTCTGGAAAGTCTACACGGAGACACCGGCCCTCTATGAGATGGATTATGAGCCGGAGGGATTCCGCTGGGTGACGATCAATGACAACGGACGGAACATTTTCGGTATTCAGCGGTACGCGAAGGACAGGAACAAAGGCAGTGTGATCGCGCTTTTCAATTTCTCGAACCGGGACTGCGTCTACAGGCTGCATCCCGAGAAGTCCTGCGCGATGGAGGAGATCCTGAATACAGACTGGGAGCGTTTCAGCGGGAAGACGAGAGAAGAGAAGGGACGGATGATTCGGGCCACTTCTATGGACGGGACACCGATCGCGCTGCCGGCGTTTTCGGCGGTCCTGTATAAAATTAAGCAGTGAACGCGGACTTCCCATATTTCATATCCGAACAGTCTTATCATGAAATATACATCGTCAGGACGCTTCCGCTCTGTCTCGCTGGCAGCGGTACTAATGAATTTTCGGCGTTTGCACTTGAAAATTCAAAGTACCGGCCGCGAGACGAAGCCGTTCCGATGTATATTTTCATGATTGCGACTGGACTTTCAATGTGATGTATGGGAAGCTAAAGTTAGTAATCAGGTGCATTTTACACAAAAATAAGGCCATATATGGTTGACATACGCAGTTATGACACCATATATGGCCCTTTTTTTCAATTTTTGAGGTTTTGCAAATGCTTCCCTTTTCAGTGGCTCATCCGGTCCCGGAACGAAGCCTGCCTCCGCTCCTGCTCCTTTTTCAACCGGATTATGAGCTTGTTGGTCAGGCGCGAATACCAGTAGATCATCATCATGACCAGGATCATGAGCGGGATGAGCAGCAGCGACCACCACATGAAGATCGAGTGCATGTCATAGAAGTTCGGCAGCAGCAGGACCGCCGCAAGGAAGGTCCCTACACACAGATAGACGATGAAGGTGCGGTATTTGCTGCCCTTCAGCGGGTGACAGACTTCCGCGACCACCAGCAGGGCCACAAGCCCGCCGAGCATCAGGTTGAAGGTCGAGAAGACGCTCACATCCCACGGGAAGATGAAGTTCAGGAACTGCACGATGAGGATCGCGGTCACCATGGTCAGGGCCGAGGGGAGCGCGACCTTCAGCACGTGACCGAGGAAACCCTCTGACGCCACATTTTCCTGCTTCTCCAGTGTGAGCAGGAAGCTCGGAAGTCCGATTGCGCACAGATTTATGAGTCCCATCTGCAGGGTCGTGAACGGATAGGTGGACTTCAGGAAAATGAACAGGAAGCTCAGTATGCAGGAATAAATCGTTTTGGTCAGGTACAGAGAGCTGACGCGTTCGATATTTGCAATAATGGTCTTCCCCTCGCTCACGATATCCTTCATGGAGGAGAAGTCGGAGTCGAGGAGCACGATGTGCGCCGCCTGTTTGGCTGCCTCGGAGCCCGCCGCCATCGCGATGCCGCAGTCGGAATCCTTGATGGCCAGTACATCGTTCACGCCGTCTCCTACCATGGCCACGGTCTTGCCGTTGGCCTGCCAGGCTTTGACAAATGCCTGTTTCTGCTCCGGTTTCACCCTTCCGAAGACACTGTATTTCGTGATCTCCTGCGCAAAGGCAATGGGATCGGTCGGGAGCTCGGACGCGTCGGCATAATTCTCGGCGCCCGCCACTCCGGCTTTCCGGGCGACGGTGGATACGGTGATCGGGTTGTCTCCGGAGAGGACCTTGATGTCGACGCCGGCTTTGGCGAAGTATTCGAAGACTTCCCCGGCGTCCTCCTTGATTATGTCGGAGATGACGATTGCTGCCAGCGGCTCAATGCGGCCTTTCTTTTCCTTTTCGGCTGAGATGCCGTCGGACAGGCCGAGGAGCAGTACGCGGTAGCCCTGCTCGGAGTATTTGTTTATCAGGCGAAGCGCCTTTTTGTTCTTCGGAATCAGGAACTCCGGCGCACCGATGACGAAGTCTCCGATGTCGGTGAATCCGGCTGCCTTGTATTTGCGCGCCGATGAGAACGGAATCGTCTCGCGGACCGGCCAGTCGGTCTTCTTTCCGAAGTAGTTGTCAACGGCGGTCTGTGTGGCATTGGCATCTTCAAATGCGCCGTTTATATGGGCGATGATCTCGGAGACGGTCTCCCGGTCCATATCCCCGAACTCGATGATTTCCTCTACCTTCAGTTCACCGGTCGTGATGGTGCCGGTCTTATCCGTGCACAGGATATCTGCTCTTGCCAGCGATTCGATGGCCGCCATCTCCTGGACGAGAGCCTGCTTTCTGGCAAGTCTTCCCACACCGATGATGAAGGAGACAGACGTTAGAAGGACCAGTCCTTCCGGAATCATGCCGATGACGCCGGACACCGTGCGGAGAATAGCCGTATCGATGTCGCCGCTCGCAAGATACTGGCTTCGGAAAAGCAGAAGTCCGATCGGGACAAGAGCCACGGAGACCACTTTGATAATACGTCCGATCGTCCGCTGCATTTCTGACTGTGCTCTCTTTTTACGGGCAGCCTTGCTCACGAGCTCTGTCGCGTAGCACTCTTCACCGACTTTTTCGACCTGCATGATCGCTGTGCCGGCTGAGATGAAACTGCCGGAGAGAATCGGATCTCCGTCCGTTTTTTTGACGGGCTTTGACTCACCGGTGAGCATGGACTCGTTGACTTCGAGACCCTGGCAGAGATAGACAGAGCCGTCGGTCGTGACCTGATCGCCGGGATTCAGGTATATAATGTCATCCCGGACGATTTCGTTGACAGGTACTTCGCATTTGGATCCGCCTCTCAGAGCCATAACTTTCGTCATAGTTATGACGTTCAGCTGATCGATCAGCTTCTTTACTTTCAGCTCCTGGATGATGCCGATGAAGGTATTCGAGATCGCGGTGCCCAGAAAGAGTACATTTTTGAGCTGGCCCGTGGTCATAACGAGAATACCGAGGAGGATATTTAAGAGGTTAAAGTATGTGAACGTGTGGGAGCCGATGATCTGACCGACGGTTTTCTGCCCCTTTTTAGGCTGGGTGTTGATCATTCCTTCCTGCGTGCGCCAGGCGACTTCCGTTTCCGTAAGTCCGGTCCGCATGATCTCCTCTTTGGGCCGGGCAGGCGGCTCGGCGATAAGCTCGGCTTTTGCTGCGGCTTTCTTACCGGAGCGCCGTTTTTTATCCGTGACCGGCTCTTCATCCGCGTCAAGCGTTTCGTCTGCTACCGGCTCTTCGTCTATTTCAGGATCTCCTCCTGTGACCGGCTCTTCATCACCGACATAATATTCGGAGAGAGTCGTATCATCCCCGGAGACGGGGAGTTTTTCTTTTATGGAATTGTTCTCTGGTGTATCTGTTTCTTTTTTAATCATAGAGTTCCGTATTATCTAGTTTGTTCCTTTGGTGTTATAGCGGTTCATCGCCGCATCAATGCCGTCTGTCACGATTGTCTCGACCGCCTCCGCGGCGCGGATGATCGCGTCGTCTACCTGTGTACGCTCCTCCTTCGGAAAGCGGGAGAGCACCCAGTCGGCCAGCTCCCAGTCCTGAGGCTTCGCGCCCGTTCCCACGCGCACACGGATAAAATCCTGCGTGCCGATGCACTGGATGATGTGCTTCAGACCATTCTGACCGCCTGCGGATCCTTTCTTGCGGATGCGGATCCGCCCCGGCTCCAGGTCTATGTCGTCACTGATCACGATCAGCTCGTGCGTCGGATCTATTTTGTAAAAATCCATCAATTCACGCACGCTCGTCCCGCTCAGATTCATATATGTGACCGGTTTTGCGAGGACGACTTTCTGCCCTCCGATTATGCCGGTACCGTAGACAGCATGAAATTTTCTTCCGGCTTGCGGGATGTTGTTGACCGTGATGAGACGGTCAATGACATCGAAGCCCATGTTGTGGCGGGTGCCCTCATAACGGCTGCCCGGGTTGCCGAGTCCAACTATGATGTACATGATGATTTCCTTTCGATAAAGAATAATTCTGCCCTGATTGCATCTGACCTTCCGATGAGAATCGGGAAGACCGAAGTTATTTTATGTATACAATGGCCGAAGGCTGCAGAGAAGTAATGATTCTCGCACCGCCCGAATGGATCAGACCGACCGAGTAGACTATAGACAGTATATCGGGATCGTTCAGGAAGAAAAGGCAGACCACAGAAGTCAGTATTTCCACTACCCCGATAAAGACCGGGTATTTCCACTTGGCGGACCGCATTCTTTTCGTTTCCAGGGCTCGAAGAATTGCCACTGCTCCGGAAAATGCCATACCTATGATCAGGTATATCATGGCATACTGACGGGGTACATGATCCATATTCATAGCGAAGAGTCCTGCATCCAGCAGAAAAAGTCCTTTGAAGAAGATATATATACCCCCGACCATGTACTTTGCCATGGTGAAGTAGTAGAACAGCTGCCTGATCCCGGTGAAGAACAGAGACAGTTCCAGCAGGAGCAGAACGATGAGGTAGTTTCCGTCGTCCGGGATGATCATGATAACGCCCAGGAGGATCGTGAACAGGCCTAAGATGACATTTGCGATTCTTTGAGAGCTGCTCATGACTTGTCCTCCCGTTCTGTCTTAGTTTTCTCCGGAAATTCAGCTTTATGTTTTTTATCATTTATCCGCGCTTCTGCCAGTATTCTGAAGTCCTTAATACCCTTGAAGCCCTTCTTTTCGAAATCAATGGAGAAACCTGCGAGAAGACTGCCTGATATAAAAATCTTGTTGGTGACAAGACTTTTCTGAGCAAGCGCAGCAAGGAAAAATCTGCCCAGGAAAGTGTCGTCCTTATGTGCCTTGTCAGCTTCACGGTATTCCTGGTCATATCTGGAAATATCAAAGTCCGGTATTTCCTGTCCGGATAATTTTTCACCGAAGGCTTTCCAGTCGTCGCTGTCTAATGGTCGTCTCTTTTCGAAAATAGCCATGATCTCTTCACGGTAGGGCTCGACCGTATCCCAGGCATAATGATTTCTCATAAAGGGAGCGAAATCTCCGTGCAGATACTGCATCGCGTAGACCATCTGGCAGAAGGCATGATAATAGTCTGAAGGATTGTCTTTGTACAGGTAGCTGTAATTACCCCAGGCGGGGAGGAATTTGTACCGGATAAAACTGTAATCCGGCAGGTGTCCGGCACGGCCGTGCCCGAGGTTCATGATCGAGTTCTCCTCACCCTGATAGATGGTGTTGGTGTATTTGCGTGCTTCAAAATCATCCGGGGCAGTCGGATTGTGCGCGAAGCTGATCCGCTTCTCTGTCTGCCCGCCGTTCTCCGTGCAGACTTCGCAGAAGCCTGTCACGTTGTTGATAACGAAAGAAGGGGTCCCCGCGAAATATCTGTGCGCCCATGTATCCGCCAGAACGTGCATGGCCAGACCGCACGCTTCCAGGCCCTTATCTTTTACGATCGTGACTGTATCGGTAAGCAGCGGGCTGTTCGTATCGCATATCAGCCGGTATTTATTGAGCCATCTTCGGCTGCGGTGCTTCGGATACTTCTCGTCCAGCTTCGCAGGCAGAAAATGAAAAGAGGACCAGATCCGCGTGATGTTCTGAAGCCCTGTCAGATCGGTCCTGATATCGACGAGTTCGATCTGTGTCTGAGTAGTGGCCGCGGCTTTCGGTCCCCCCAGTTTTTGGATGAGCGAGACGGAACAGCAGTCCACGAACTGAGCCGCATACGCGATCGTCAGGCTCTCCTCGTGGGAGTATCCTGCCAGATATGCAGCACAATATGTTGCATAATAGTGAAAATCTTCCTGCATATTGCTTTCTCCGTCAGTTGTTTCCGGTGACCGTCTTATTACTTTCTGCGTTCTGGTCACGGCTCTTCTTCGCCAGATACCGCAGCTTAACGGAGGCGATCAGAATCAGCACAAAGGTAAGATTGCATGACAGATCAATGATGGTCGTTGTTAAAGTCTCTTCAAAGAAATGCGGATCTTTAACAAACATATCCCAGTCGAAGATGTCTACCAGGGTGCTGTATGACAAAAGGATATTTACAATCAGGTAAACGGCAGTTATGACCAGATAGACGGAATGTTTCCATCTGCCTCTGCCTTCGCTTACAGCGCACAGTCCTATATAGAGCCGTATGATGGAATCAATTGCTATGACCGCAACGTAAAGAAGGATCAGAAGTAGGAGCGCGAACTGCGCGTCTTCTCCGGGATCCAGCAGTTCCGGATCTATTGTGATCGGATTATGGTAGAATTTTATGCAGAGCTTGAGAATTCCCCAGATACCAAAGAACAGGACTGCCATCCCGCTGTAAAACAAAGTATATTGCTGATGTCGAATATCGGCTTCCATGATTTTAATCACCGCCTGTTAAATATCTGTGTCTTTTTTAAATGAATAATTGCCGTGAAGCACCTTGCTTATTGCGGGCCGCAATCAAATTAGTAAGTAGGAGGTGAGCGTCACGATAAATCCGAGCAGTCCGCCCATAATGACCTGCAGCTTGGTGTGTCCGACAAATTCCTTCAGTTTCTGCTCGGGTGTCTTAATATCCTCCACGAGATCTGCGAGCAGAACGAATATATCGTTGATCGCTTTGGCCTGCTTTCCCGTTTCAAGCCTTACTCCGGATGCGTCGTGCATTGTTATAAAGGCAAATATCGCGGAGAGCGCGAAAATCGGAGAGGACAGACCGCATTCAAATGCGATGGCTACAGTGAGACTGACCACGGT